>DATHLO010000115.1:0-17791 GCA_035488075.1 Steroidobacteraceae bacterium
CGCCGCACCGGCACATCGCACTTCGTGAGTCAGCGCCGCGAGGGCGATCAGGTGCGCATCCTCTCGGGGGTGTTTGAAGGGCGCACGACCGGTACACCGATCGGCATTCTCATCGAGAACACGGACGCGCGCTCGCGCGACTACGACAAGATCAAGGACCGCTTCCGCCCCGGCCATGCGGACTACACCTATCAGCAGAAGTACGGGTTGCGTGACTACCGCGGTGGCGGGCGCTCCTCGGCGCGCGAGACCGTCATGCGCACCGCCGCGGGCGCGATCGCGCGCCGCTATCTGGCGCAGCGCCTGGGCGTGCGCATCTACGGCTACCTCAGCCAGGTGGGCGCGCTCGAGATCGAGCCCGTCGATCCGCCCTTCGCCTACCAGAATCCCTTCTTCTGTCCGGATCCAAAGCGCATCGCAGAGCTTGAAGCACTCATCTGGAAAGTGCGCGCCGAGGGGGACTCGATCGGGGCGCGCGTCACGGTGGTGGCGAGCGGCGTGCCCCCCGGACTCGGTGAGCCGGTGTTCGACCGGCTCGATGCCGACATCGCGCACGCCCTCATGAGCATCAACGCGGTCAAGGCGGTGGAGATCGGCGCGGGCACGCGCGCGGCGGCGCAACGCGGCAGCGAGCATCGCGATGAGCTCACGCCCGGGGGTTTCCGCAGCAACCACGCCGGCGGGATCCTGGGCGGCATCTCTTCCGGGCAGGATGTGATTGCACACCTGACACTGAAACCGACCTCGAGCATTCAGATCCCCGGCAGCACCATCGACGTGCACGGCAATGCGGTCGAGATCGAGACCACCGGGCGGCACGACCCGTGCGTCGGACTGCGCGCCACGCCGATCGCCGAGGCGATGCTCGCCATCGTGCTCATGGATCAGTATCTGCGCCATCGCGCGCAGAATATGGACGTCAGGTCCGCGACTCCTGACATCACCGCTCCGCGCGCTTGAAGGTCGTGGCAGCACACATGGATAGAAAGTTCAGGGTAGCCGTCGTCGGGGCGACCGGCCTCGTCGGCGAGACGATGATCAGCGTGCTCGAGGAACGCGACTTTCCCGTCGCCCAGCTGTATGCGCTCGCCAGCGAACGCTCCCTCGGTCGCAGTGTCAGCTTCCGCGGGCGCAGCTACCCGGTCCGAGAGCTGAAGACATTTGATTTCGCGCAGTGCGATTTCGCGTTGTTCTCCGCCGGAGCGGCCGTATCACGCGAACACGTGCCGCGTGCGCTCGCCGCCGGCTGCCTCGTCATCGACAACACCTCCGAGTTCCGCTACCGCGAGGATGTGCCGCTCGTCGTGCCGGAAGTGAACCCGCAGGCACTCGCCGGCATCGGCACGAGCGGGATCATTGCCAACCCGAACTGCTCGACGATTCAGCTGGTGGTGGTGCTCAAGCCGCTCTACGACGCCGCCGGCATCGAGCGCATCGATGTGGCGACCTACCAGTCCGTCTCCGGGGCCGGCCGGGCGGCGCTCGAGGAACTCGCGCGTCAGTCGATCGCGGCGTTAAGCGGTAAAGGCCCGATCGAAACTGCCGGGGACGCCAAGCAACTCGCCTTCAACTGCGTACCGCACATCGATGTTTTCCAGGACAACGGCTACACCCGCGAGGAGATGAAGATCGTATGGGAGACGCGCAAGATCCTCGGCGATCCTGAGCTGCGCGTGAATGCCACTGCGGTGCGCGTGCCGGTGTTTTACGGCCATTCCGAGGTGGTGCACATCACAACACGACGACCCTTAAGCGCGGACACGGCCCGTGAACTGCTGCGCAATGCGCCGGGCGTCACGGTTTTGGACGAGCCGCGGCTCGGTGGGTACCCCACGGCGGCTACCGAGGCAGCGAACCGCGACACAGTTTATGTCGGCAGAATCCGTGAAGATCTCGCCCCGGACCGTGGACTTAACTTATGGGTTGTAGCTGACAATGTGCGCAAAGGGGCGGCCACCAACAGCCTGCAGATCGCAGAGACTTTGGCCCGGCGGCCTATTTAAGTTATATTGCCGCGGGATTGATGGGGGGGTCACCGTTTATGCCCCATCCTTTTGTTTTCACAAGATATTTCACCCAATGATTCGTGTCGGGGTGCCCTGATGCTCGCCAAACGCTCCACTCGGGCGCTGGCATTGCTGCTGGTTTTGCCTTCAGCAGCGTTTGCCCTAGGTCTGGGAGATATTCATCTCTCGTCGCCGCTCAATGCACCGCTCGATGCGGAGATCGAGCTCGTTGACGTCGCCCCGGACGAGCTCAACACGGTGCAGGTCCAGCTCGCCTCGCGCGATACTTTCGGCAAGGTCGGCCTCGAATGGCCGGCGTACCTCAATAGCGTGCAGCTGAAGCTGGTGCGCACGACAGACGGTCGGGAGATCATCAAGCTCAAGTCCGCGGATCCGATTTCCGAGCCCTTCGTAACGCTGCTGATTGAAGTGAACTGGGCGCGCGGCCACCTGGTGCGCGAGTACACGATGCTGCTCGATCCACCCGTTTACGCACCCGGCGGAGCCGCCGTCGCCAGTGCCCCGGTGAGCGCGCCGGCGACCGGCGTCGGCGCCCGCGAGGGTTCCATTGCGCGCGCGGCCGAACCGCCGCCGCCCGCACCGCCCGCCGCTGTCGCGCCGGCCGAGCAGCCCGCGACGACCCCGGCAGAAAGCTCGACCGCCACTGCCGCCCCGACTCCGACTCCGACTCCAGCTCCGTCCCGGGCCCCATCACCGGCACGTGCCGCGCACGCCGCACCCGCCCCGGTGGCGACGGGCGGCGGCGAGGCAGGCGCTTCGTCCCACCTCGTGCATCGCGGAGAGACGCTGTCGGGTATCGCGAGTGGTGTGGCCGGCGCGGGCGCCAATTCCCCGACCGCGCGCAGCTGGATGCTCGCGATCTACCAGGCGAACCCACAAGCCTTCCGCCAGAACATGAACGTGCTGCGCTCGGGCGCGGTGCTGCGCATTCCGGAGGCTTCCGACGCGGCCGCGATATCCCCGAGTGCGGCGACGGCGGAGATCCGCCGCCAGTACGCAGCGTGGCGCTCGGCGACCCCGAGCGCGACGGCTTCGACCGCCGCGCAGCCCGGACGGCTGAAGCTGGTGACCCCGTCTGAGAATGAGCCCGCGGCCGTGAACGCGGCACCGCCGGCCCCGAGCGCCCCCAAGGGCACGGCCGCCGCGCAGCAAGCGGCGCAGCAAGCCGCGCAACAGGCCGCGCAGCAAGCCGCTCAGGAGAGCGAAGCCAAGCGACTCCTGGAGCTGAAGAACCAGGAACTCGCGCGCATGCAGGCACAGGCCGCCGCCAAACAGGCAGCCCCCGCGCCGGCTCCCACGCCGGCTCCCGCGGCGGCACCGCCCGCAAGCGCCACCACACCGGCGCCCGCGCCCGCCCTCACCCCCGCGCCCGCCGAACAGGCCCCGGCCGTGCAGAGCGAACCGGCGCCCGCGCCGGCAGTCGAGGCGGCGCCGGCGCCCGTGCCAGCGGCGAAGGCGCCGCCGGTGAAGGCGAAGCCCGCACCGGCTGGCGGCGGATCTTTCCTCGATACGCTGCTCAGCTACTGGTGGGTGCTCGCACTGATCGCGCTCGGGCTCCTCGGGTTCTTTGCTTCGCGACTGCTGCGTGCGCGCCGCACGAGCGAGTTCGATGATTCCCTCGGGCGCCTTGCGGCCGAGGGTGCTGACACTGCGGATCTGGGCACGATGAGCCCCCGCTTCGACCCCGAGCCGCCGCCACCCCCGCCCGTAGCGCCGCGCGCGCCGGTGGGGCGAGGGGCGGCCGCGCCGCTGCCTGAGGCCGCCTTCCTCGTCGAAGAAACCGGATCGCATGAGCGGCCGCGTCTGGGGGCCACCGGCGCGCACCCTGGGGTGGCTGCGCCCAAGCACGTGGCGAGCGATGAGACCATCAGCAGCGAGACCGCGATCAACCTCGATCAGGGTGATCCGCTGGCCGAGGCTGACTTCCACATGGCGTATGGCCTGTACGACCAGGCCGCGGATCTGATCCGCATCGCCATCAGCCGAGAGCCGGGTCGCCGCGACCTGAAGCTGAAGCTGCTGGAAGTGTTCTTCGTCTGGGGCAACAAGGAGCAGTTCCTGACGAGCGCACGGGAGCTCGCACAGAGCCGCTCGGAGGCTGCGCCCGGAGAATGGGAAAAGATGCTGATCATGGGCAAGCAGCTTGCCCCTGAGGATCCGCTGTTCTCCGGCGGCGGCGCAGTGGCCGGAGCCACCGCCGGCGGCGTGGATCTGGATCTGGAGGGCGGTCAGAGCCGCGTGGACTTTGATCTGCTGGGCGATGAGCCGGTGCCGGCCGAATCGCCGCAGGGCGTGGATCTGGATATCGGCTCGGCGGTGGGCGATCTGGACGCCACGGCGGAGTCCCAGTCGGGCATCACCGACCGCAACCTCGCGCTGGAGAATAGTTTTACCAGTGCCACTACCGGCGCTACGCGTCAGATGACCTCCAAGATGCGTCAGGGCGGGCGCGCGGGCACGGCGGAGATGGAAGGCCCGACGGTGGAGCAGCCGCAGCTGAACCCGCCGGACAACCCGACCCTGCGTCAGAAGCTCGATCGCACCATGCGCGCGGGCGTGGGCGAGCACACGGCCGAGCTCGCCGTCGATGACCTCGGTCTCGACGTCGGCGGCTCCCAGGTCGATACGGTCGATCAGCCGGGCATTACTTCGGCCGCCGCGTCCACCCCGGAGGGCCCGACACTGGTGGCGGGACTGGACGAGCAGTCGCGCCGCCTCATGGAGGATGCGCACCGTCGCGCGGCCAAGGAGGAGACTGGTGCGACCACCGGCGCCTGGCAGTTCGACCAGAACGAACTCGAGGCGGCGCTCACGCAGACGAGCACGGCCCTGCCGGACGGCTCGGCGACCTCGCGGCTGCGCGCCCTGAGCGGGCAGGGACTCGACCTGGACGTGGGCGACGCCACCGGCACACACCGCTCACACGAGCAGGTGGATTTGGACGTCGGTGTCGCCACCGGCTCGCACGAGGCGCAGGGCGGAACCCTGGATCTGGACGTGGGTACGGCGACCGTGCCGGACGCGGCCTTCGCAGCCACGCAGCGCCTTGCGTCCGAGGATCTGGCGTTGCCGGACCTCGAGCCCGTCACCATGAGCGAGGTCGGCACCAAGCTCGATCTGGCCCGCGCCTACATGGACATGGGCGATCCGGACGGTGCGCGCAATATCCTCGAGGAAGTGCTCACCGAGGGCTCGGCGGCGCAGAAGCAGGAAGCGCAGCGCCTCATCGAATCGCTCCCGGGCTGAAGACCTCCGCCCCCTCCGCATAGGCGGCGCGAAGCGCGTGGCCCGAATTGCCGTCGGCGTCGAATACGACGGCAGCGCCTACGCGGGCTGGCAGGCGCAGCCCGCGGTCGCTTCCATACAGGCGGTCACCGAGCGTGCGCTCAGCCGCATTGCCGATGCGCCCGTGGCGCTCGTGTGCGCCGGGCGCACCGATGCGGGCGTGCATGCCTCAGGACAGGTGGCCCATTTCGACACCGCCGCCGAGCGCTCCGTGCGCAGCTGGGTGCTCGGGGCGAACAGCGAGCTGCCGGCGGACGTCAGCCTCGGCTGGGCGCAGCCCGTGCCGGATCACTTTCACGCGCGCTACAGCGCCGAGGCGCGCACCTATCGTTACCTCATCCTGAACCGCCGCGCGCGCGCGGCGCTCTACGCGCAGCGCGCGGCCTGGGTGCACCGTCCGCTCGACGGGGAGCGCATGGGGGAAGCCGCGCGCGTGCTCGTGGGTGAGCATGACTTCAGCGCCTTTCGAGCCGCGGAATGCCAGGCCAAGTCCCCGATCCGCCGCCTGGAGGAGCTGAGCGTCGTGCGCTGCGGCGACTGGCTCACGATCGAGGCGACCGCCAATGCGTTTCTCCACCACATGGTGCGCAACATCGCCGGGCTCCTCATCCGCGTGGGACGCGGGGACGCAGCTCCCGCCTGGGCACGCGAGGTGCTCGAGGGGCGCGATCGCACGCTCGGGGCGCCCACCGCGCCGGCCGCGGGCCTCTACCTCGTGCGGGTACGCTATCCGGCCGTGTTCGCTCTGCCGATGCCGCCCCTGCACGAGGTGTCTTCGCCCGATCGGCTATGATCCGCCGCCAGTACCCAAGAGCGAGCCCCCGCGCCTAGATGTCCTGGTTCGAAAAGATCATGCCCTCCCGCATCAAGACCGAGCGGCGTACGCGCTCGGTGCCGGAGGGGCTGTGGATCAAGTGCCCTGCCTGCGATGCGGTGCTCTACCGCGCCGAGCTGGAACGCAATCTGTACGTGTGCCCCAAGTGCAGCCATCACATGCGCATGGGCGCGCGCGAGCGGCTCGAGCGCTTCCTCGATCCGGGGACAATCGAGGAGATCGGCGCTGCAATCGCGCCGGAGGATCCGCTGAAGTTCCGCGACAGCAAGCGCTACCGCGATCGTCTCGCCCAGGCACAGAAGGCGACCGGGGAGAGTGATGCCCTGATCGTGCTCACCGGCACCCTGCACGCGCTGCCGATCGTGGCGTGTGCCTTTGAGTTTCAGTTCCTCGGCGGCTCGATGGGATCGGTCGTCGGTGAGCGCTTCAAGCGCGGCACCGACTACTGCATCCAGGAGCGCCGCCCGTTCGTGTGCTTCTCGGCGAGCGGCGGCGCGCGCATGCAGGAGGCGCTGTACTCGCTCTTCCAGATGGCGAAGACCGCTGCGGCGCTCTCGCGTCTGGCGCAGGCGCACCTGCCGTTCATCTCCGTGCTGACCGACCCGACGACCGGCGGGGTGTCGGCGAGTCTGGCGTTCCTCGGTGACCTGAACCTCGCCGAGCCGCGCGCGCTGATCGGTTTTGCCGGGCCGCGCGTCATCCAGCAGACCGTGCGTGAGACGCTTCCCGAGGGATTCCAGAGGAGCGAATTCCTGCTCGAGCACGGCGCGATCGACATGATCGTGGACCGGCGCGACATGCGCGACCGCATCGCAGCGCTCCTGCGCCTGCTGCTGAAGCTGCCCGCCGCTGCCGCCTGAGGCGCGCACGGCGCCCACCCCGTACCCGCGCCATGCGTACGCTCGCGGACTGGCTGACGCTGCAGGAGTCGGTGCACCCCAAGAGCATCGACATGGGACTCGCCCGCGTGTCCTTCGTCGCCCGCGCGCTCGGCCTCACTGAACCTGCCAGTGCCGTCATTACCGTGGGCGGCACCAACGGCAAGGGTTCGGTCGCGGCGCATCTTGAGGCGCTGCTGTGCAGCCTCGGAGCGCGTACCGGACTCTTCACCTCACCGCATTTGCTGCACTACAACGAGCGCATCCGGGTGGGCGGGGCGGAGGCGTCCGACGCTGAGCTCATCGGCGCTTTCGAGCGCATCGAGGCCGCCCGCGGGGCGACCACGCTCACCTTCTTCGAGTACAACACCCTCGCCGCACTCCTGATCTTTGCCGCCCGCGGCGTCGATGTCGCGGTGCTCGAGGTGGGCCTCGGCGGACGCCTGGATGCCACCAATCTGATCGACGCGGACGTCGCGGTGCTCGCCTCGGTCGGATTTGACCATCGCGACTGGCTCGGCGATACCCTCGAGCTCATCGGCGCGGAGAAGGCCGGGATCTTCCGCGCGCAGCGCCCCGCGGTGCTCGGTACCGCGGACATGCCCGCGAGCGTCTACGCCGTATTACAGGAGCGCGGCGCCCGGGCTGTGATCGCCGAGCGTGACTTTCTCTGGCACGTGGCCGCGCACAGCTGGGAGTACCAGGGGCTCGCCGTGACGCTCGCGGATCTGCCGCCCCCGGTGCTCGCCGGAGACGTCCAGTATCGCAACGCCGCCACCGCGCTCGCCGCGCTGGAAGCGCTCACGGCGAGCGCTGAGCTGAACCCGCGTGCGGCGCGCGTCGCGCGCGTGCTGGGTGCGCCCGATTCGCAGCGCGTGGGCCGGGCACTACGCAGCGTACAGCTCCCCGGGCGCTTCCAGGTGCTGCCCGGGGAGGTGGAGTGGATCTTGGACATTGCCCACAACGAACCCGCCGCGCGCGTGCTCGCCGCCGAGCTCGCCGCGCGGCCGCTGCCGCACGACAGCGCCGCGGGCCGCACCTTCGCGGTCATCGGCGTACTCAGGGACAAGGACGCCGGGGCGATCGCGGCGGCGCTCGCCGCCGTCATCGACCGCTGGATCGTGTGCGCGCTGCCGGGTCCGCGCGGCGGCAGCGCCGAGGAGCTGGCGCAGCGTCTGGCGCGCCCGGCTGACACCGTGGTGCTCGCGCCCTCCGTGGTCGCCGGGTGTGAGCGGGCGCGTGCCGAGGCGCGCCCCGGGGATCGTGTGGTCGTCTGCGGCTCGCTGCACACGGTGGGGCCGGCGCTCGAATGGCTTCGGATATACTAGCGACAGGCCGCGCAGGCGGCGCCTCGGACTTCAAAGGGCGGTGTGCGCCGCGCTTGCTTTGCGCGGTTTAGCCCCAATCGTGGGTGATCTGGTGAAAGAACGGTTGACGGGCGCGATCATCCTCGTGGCGCTGATCGTGCTGTTGGTGCCCGAGCTGTTGACGGGGCCGATCAAGTCCGCGCCGCGCGCCGTGGTCGCATCCGCGGAGGAACCGCCATTACGCTCCTACACCATCAATCTGGGCGACGATACGCGCGCGCACAGCGAGGCGGCGCAGCCGCAGAGCGCGGCGCCGCAGGCGCTGACGGCGCCGGCGAATGTGAGCGCGCCCGCGCCGGGCAAGGAGACAGCCGCGGCAGCGGCCACCACGCCGGCGCTCTCCACTGTGCCGGCCCCGCCACCCACCCAGGCAGCGCCCGCGATGCCCTCCCCGGCAGCCGCGCCGGTCGCGGCGGGCGAGGGCAGCGCTGCCCTGGTGGTGCAGCTCGGCAGCTTCGCCAGTCGCGCCAACGCGGATCGCCTGGCGCACCAGCTGAAGGGGCAGGGGTTCGCGGCGAGCGTCTCGCAGGGCACGAGCGGGCGACATCTGTATCGGGTGCGCGTCGGCCCGGTGCACGATCGCGCCGCCGCCACGCAGCTGCAGGGCAAACTCAACGCCGCCGGGCACTCCGGGTCGATCGTGCCGAATTAGCGCCGGCGGCGCGCGTGACGCGTTACTTAGGCAACCCGGGCGGTCTCTTGTACAATCCGCGCCGCGCGCAATCGCGCGCGCTCACGACCAACTGCGATGACCCTGACGGACTATCTGATTATTGCCGCCATTCTCATCTCGGCCGTTGCCGGTGCGATGCGCGGCTTTCTGCGCGAGGCGGTCGCGCTCGGCGCCTGGATCGTGGCGCTGTTCCTCGCCTGGCACTTTTCCGACCTCATCGAGCCGCACCTCGGGGGGCTGATGGCCGACTCGGCCGTGCGGCCCTGGGCGGCGCGCGTGATCATCGTGGTGCTGGTGCTCGTGCTCGGCGCAGGCATCGGATCACTGCTCAGTCATTTCGTGCGCCTGTCGATCTTCAGCGGCATGGATCGGCTGCTCGGCTTCGCCTTCGGGTTGCTGCGTGGCTTCCTCCTGCTCGGGGTGTTCGTCATCCTGGGGCAGCTGCTGCGCCTGCCCGAGGAGGGGTGGTGGCGGCACTCCCTCATGATTCCGTACGGCGAATCGATCGCCAATGGCCTGCGCTCGCTCGTGGGGGAGGCGCACGTGCCACACACGGGCGCCGCGAACGTACGCACCTAGGGGACTGAAAACAGCATGTGTGGCATCGTCGGCATCGTCGGCACCAGCGCGGTCAACCAGCGTCTGTATGACGCGCTCACCGTGCTGCAGCACCGCGGCCAGGATGCCGCCGGCATCGCGACCTCGGCTGAGGGCGAGCTCTACGTGCGCAAGGGCAGCGGCCTGGTGCGCGACGTGTTCCAGCAGCATCACATGCTCGAGCTCAAGGGCAACGTCGGCATCGGCCACGTGCGCTACCCGACCGCCGGCTGCGACAGCGCCTCGGAAGCGCAGCCCTTCTACGTCAATGCGCCCTACGGCATCTGTCTGGCGCACAACGGCAATCTCACCAATTCGACCGAACTCGCCGAGATCCTCATTCGCGAGGACCGGCGCCATCTGAACACCACCTCCGACTCTGAGGTGCTGCTGAACGTATTTGCCTCGGAGCTGCAGCGCGTCGGTGCCGCGCGCATTACCCCGGCGGATGTGTTTGCGGCGCTGAGCGCCCTCTACCGCCGCTGCCGTGGCGGTTACGCGGTGGTCGCGATGATCATCGGGCACGGCATCCTCGGGTTCCGCGATCCGAACGGCATCCGGCCGCTGGTGCTCGGTGAGCGGCGCACGCCGCGCGGCACCGAGTGGATGCTGGCCTCGGAGTCTGTGGCGCTCGACAGCCTGTCGTTTCGCTTCGTGCGCGACATCGCCCCGGGCGAGGCGGTGTTCATCGACGAGGCGGGACGGCTGCATACGCAGCAGTGCGTCGCAACGCTGCGGCACACGCCGTGTATCTTCGAGTACGTGTATTTCGCGCGCCCGGATTCCAAGATTGACAACATCTCGGTGTATCGCGCGCGCATGCGCATGGGCGATCGTCTCGCCGACAAGATACTGCGCGAGCGCCCCGTGCACGACATCGACGTCGTCATCCCGGTGCCGGACACCAGCCGCACCAGTGCCCTGCAGCTGGCGCAGCGCCTCGGGGTCAAGTACCGCGAGGGCTTCATCAAGAACCGCTATATCGGCCGCACCTTCATCATGCCCGGCCAGGAACAGCGCGAGAAATCGGTGCGGCGCAAGCTCAATGCGATCGATCTTGAGTTTCGCGGCAAGACGGTGCTGCTGGTGGATGACTCGATCGTGCGCGGCACCACCTCGGCACAGATCATCGAGCTCGCCCGCGAGGCGGGCGCCACCAAGGTGTATTTCGCTTCGGCCGCCCCGCCGGTGCGCTTCCCGAACGTCTACGGCATCGACATGCCGGCCACGAGCGAACTGGTCGCCAGCGGGCGCACGGTGAACGAGGTGGCGCGCCTCATCGGCGCTGACTGGCTCATCTACCAGGATCTGGACGACCTGATCGCCGCCTGCAAGCACGAGGATGCGCGCATCGAGGAGTTCGATACCTCCTGCTTCTCCGGTGAGTACGTGACCGGCGACGTCACGCCCGAGTACCTGGAGCGGCTGCAGCTGGAGCGCTCGGATGCCGCCAAGGTGGCGCGCCGCGAGCGCCACAGCAAGCTCAAAGTCGTGCGCGGGGCCTAGACTGGCCGACGCGTCCGACCCGCGGCGCGCCTTGCTGCTCGAGCTGCTGCAGGCGGGCCTTGCCCGCGTCGCCGGCCGCGGTTGTGTGCGCGAGGAACTTACGCGCACCGCTTCCCCCGCGGCTGCGCCGGTGTGGGTGGCCGCCGTCGGCAAGGCCGCCGCCGCCATGGCGCAGGGCGCCCACGATGCGCTCGGCGGCGCCATCGAGCGCACGCTCATCATCACGCGCGATGCCGAAAGTGCCGCAGACTTCCTTGGTGTGCCGGCCGTGGAAGTACTCACCGGCGCACATCCCCTGCCCGATGAGCGCTCGCTCAGCGCTGGAGCGCGTCTGTACGCCTGGGTGGATGAGCTGCCCGCCCACGTGCAGCCGCTGTTTCTGATCTCCGGCGGCGCCTCGAGTCTGGTGGAGGTACTGAACGAGGGCGTGACGCTCGCGGACCTGCAGGCGCTGAACCGCGCCGGGCTTGCACAGGGCATTGCGATCGGCGAGCTCAATGCGCGGCGCGTCGCGATCTCGCGCATCAAGGGCGGCCGCCTCGCGATACGCCTCGGTGGGCGCGCGGCGCGCGCGCTGTTCATCTCGGACGTGCCGCACGATGACCCGGCCGTGATCGGCTCAGGCCTGATGGGGCCGGCCGCGAGCGGCCCCGACAACGTGCAGCGCACAGTGGTCGCCTCCATCGACCAGGCGGTCGCGGCGGTGGCCGCGCGCGCGCACGCGCTCGGGCTCACCGTGCACACCGCGGCGCGGCGCTTTGATGACAGCGCCGTGCGCCTCGCGGCGCGCTGCGCGCACGAGCTGAGCCTGGCGGCTGAACAGGTGTGCGTGTGGGGCGGGGAGTCGACCGTGGCGCTGCCGCCTGCGGCGGGCCGCGGTGGCCGCAACCAGCACCTGGCACTCGCCGCCGCGCGCCTGATCGCCGGCCACGCCGATCTGCTGCTGCTCGCAGCGGGCACGGATGGCAGCGATGGGGTGACGGACGATGCCGGCGCGCTCGTGGATGCTGACTCCTGCGCGCGCGTGGCGCTCGCGGAGCTGGACGCGGACGCCTGCCTCAAGCGGGCCGACTCGGCGCGCGCCCTGGCGGCGAGCGGGGACCTGGTGCACACCGGCCCGACCGGCACCAATGTGGGGGACCTGGTCATCGGACTTAAGCTGTCCGCCGCCGCGGCCCGCACGCTGCCGCCGCTGCGTGGCGGCCCGCGCGCACGCGTGCTGTAATTCCTTGATGCGTGTGCTGTTGATCGAGGAGGATGCGCACCGCTGCGCGCACATCCGCGAGCGCCTGGCTACCTGGCGCCCGCAGGCGCAGCTCATCGTGCACAGCCCGGTGCGTGCCGGCGCGCTCGCGCCGGAGTTTCTCGCGCAAGGATTTGACGCGGTGCTGCTCGCCGAGGAGTGGCCCGGCGGACGCGGGCTCGTGTGGGCGCGTGAACTCAGCGCGCGCGCCGGCTTCGCGCCCATCGTACTGCTGTGCGAGAAGGATCGGTCGGCGCGGCGTGATGCGGCGGCGATCGGCGCTTTCACGGTGAGCCGCGCGGAGCTCGATTGCGAGGTGTTCGCGCGCGTCCTGGCGGCCGCCGAGAAGCGTCAGGCGCACGCACGCGCCCTGTGGCGCTCGAGCCTCACCGGACGCGAGACGCAGCGCTTTGGGGATGCCTTCGTGCGCGGCTATCGCTGCATCCGGCGCCTGGCGAGCGGCGCGACCACCGACCTGTATCTGGGGGAGAGCGAGCGTGCCGGCACGCTGGTCGTGCTGAAGGTCGCCCGTGACCGACTGAGCGAGCCGGACCAGCCGATCGATGCGTTCCGCCGCTTCCTGCAGGAATACGAGATCGCCCAGCGTATCGCCAGTCCCGCGGTGGTGAAGCTCTACGACCTCGGGGTGAGTGACGAGCACGCCTGGCTCGTCATGGAATACTTTGCGCACGGGGACCTGCGCCGCCGTTTGCGCGCGCGCCTGACGCCGCGCCAGGCGCTGCAGTTCGCCGCCGCCATCGCCCGTGCGCTCGCCGCCGTGCACGCCGCGGGCGTGCTGCATCGGGACTTGAAGCCGGGCAACGTGATGCTGCGCGAGGATGGCAGCATCGCGCTCATCGATTTCGGCATGTCCAAGGATGCGGCGCTGGCGCTGGACATCACCGAAACCGGCACGATCTTCGGCACACCGCACTACATGAGCCCCGAACAGGGCCACGCGGAGCCGCTCGATGAGCGCAGCGATCTGTACAGTCTGGGTGTCATCCTCTTTGAGATGCTCACCCGCGAGAAACCCTTCCGCGCCGAGAATCCGATGGCGATCGTCTACAAGCACCGCAAGGACGCCATCCCACAGCTGCCGCCGAAATTCGCGCCCGTGCAGCCGGTGCTCGAGCGGCTGCTCGCGAAGCTGCCGGCCGAGCGCTATGCGAACGCCACCGAGGCCGCGCGGGCTCTGGAGGACACGCTCACGCGCTGGCGCGCGCGCGCGGCGCAGCGATGAGTGAGCCGCTCACCCCCGCGCCCGCGCATATCCTGCAGGCGCGCACACCGGCGGCGTGGGTCGCGGATGCCGTGCGCTGCTGGCCGGAGCTGCTTCTGGACCACGCGAACTGCGAAAAGAAGGCCGCCTCCACCGCGCTGGCGCTCATGTTCGCCTACCCGGAGGACCGGGCGTTGTCGGTGGCGCTCGCGCGCCTGGCGCGCGAGGAACTGCGACACTTCGAGCAGGTACTGCGCGCCATGAGCGCGAGCGGCGTGCCCTTCACGCGCCAGCGCCCCGGCCGCTACGCCCACGAGTTGCGTGCCGCGCTGCGCAGCGCCGAACCGGGCCGCAAGCTCGATCTGCTGCTCATCGGCGCGCTGATCGAAGCGCGCTCCGCGGAGCGTTTTGCGCTCCTGGCACCGCATCTGCCGCCCCCGCTCGCGCAGCTGTACGCGGACCTCGGGCGCTGCGAGGCGCGCCACTTCGAGCTGTACGTCGGCTTTGCCCGCGCGGCGGCGCCCGAGGAGTGGCGCGCGCGGCTGCGGCAGCTCGCGGCGCGCGAGGCGCAGTTGGTGATTACCCCGGAGCGGGTGCTGCGATTTCATTCCGGCCCGCTGGAACGCCACGCGTAGCGCAACACTTTTTTACAATGGCGCGCGCGCCGCTGCGACTCAACGTAAGCGGGCCTGCGGCACCAAATCAGCTGCCAGTGGTCTCTTGCCCCGGTATCCTCACACTCGAAGGCTACGCGAGACACGATGAACGACCGAGCGCACCTGTTGATCGTCGACGACGATCGCGAGATCCGCGTCCTGCTGGCGCAGTACCTGGAGAAGCACGAGTTCCGCACCACCGCGGTGGCCGACGGCAAGGAGATGCGGCGCGTACTTGAGCGCTCGCACGTCGATCTGGTCGTGCTTGACCTGATGCTGCCGGGCGAGGACGGCCTGTCGCTGTGCCGCGAGCTGCGGGCCCGCTCGCAGGTGCCCATCATCATGCTCACCGCCCGGGGCGAGGACGTCGATCGCATCATCGGGCTCGAGCTCGGGGCGGATGACTACGTCGCCAAGCCCTTCAATCCGCGCGAGCTGCTCGGGCGCATCAAGGCGATCCTGCGCCGCGCGGTGCACGCGCCGCGCGATCCAAGTCCGGAGAGCGTGCACGGTTTCTCCTTCGGCGGCTGGCGGCTCGATACCGTGACGCGCACGCTCACCGACAGCGCCGGCAAGCAAGTCGCCTTAAGTGGTGCGGAGTATCGGCTGCTGGCGGTGCTGCTCGGCGCGGCCAACCGCGTGCTCACCCGGGCGCAGCTCACCGAGCTGCTGCGCGGGCGCGACGCCGACCCCTTCGACCGCAGTATCGACGTGCGGGTGAGTCGTCTGCGACAGATCCTGGGGGACGACGCGCGCGCCCCGCAGATCATCAAGACCGTCTACGGTGAGGGTTACGTCGTCGGCGTCAACGTCGTGACCGACTGACGCTTGTTGCGAACACCCTAGCCGATGCGCGTGCAGCTCTGGCCCCAGTCTTTGTTCGGGCGCCTGCTGGGCGCCTCCGTGATCGCGGTGCTGCTCGCCCAGGCGGTGGGCCTGTTCCTCATCGCGCAGGAACGCGAGCGCTTCGTGTTGCAGGGCAGCGTGCGCGAATGGACGCGCCGCATCGCCGAGACCACTTTCATGCTCCAACCCTTGAGTGCCGCCGAACGGGCCGACGCCGTGAGCGAGCTCACGGCAGCGCGCGGGCGCCGCGCGCACGGCCTGCACATGCCCCCCGACAGCGCCGTTCACGGCGGCCCCCCGCCGCCGGATCACTTCTTTCTGCGCCTGCCGCTGCTGTCAGATTTCGAGAGCACACTCAAGGAGCAGCTGCACGCCGCGCTGGGTCCGGAATACGAGATCCAGTTGCAGGCGACTCCCGAGCCGGCGGCGCCGGCCATCACCATGCCGGTGCCGTTCTACGAAGCGCACGAACTCGCCGCACACCAGAGCAACGTGCTGCACTACGACGTCACGGTGCGCTTCCCCGACGGGTATGCGGTGCTGTACCGCCTGACGCGCATGGCCGGGGGCGCACCGCTGCCGCGCAATCTGCTCATCAACCTCATCCTGCTGGTGCTGATCCTGGTCGTTGTGCTGTACCTCGTGGCACGCAGCATCACCCGGCCGCTTTCGCAACTGGCGCGGGCGGCGGACAGCGTCGGGCGCCAGACCCAGCCGGCGCAGCTGACCGAGGTGGGCGCGCGCGAGCTGCGCGATGCCGCGCGCGCCTTCAACACCATGAACGACCGACTGCGGCGCTACCTCGACAGCCGCACGCGCGTGCTGGCGGCAATGTCGCACGACCTGAAGACGCCCCTCACGCGGCTGCGGCTGCAGGTGGAGGCGCTGGATAACCCGCCCATGCAGGCACGCATCGGGCACGAGCTCGATGAGATGGAAGGCATGGTGCGCGAGGCGCTCTCCTTGTTCCGCGGGCTCGATGAGGGCGAACCGGTGGTGCCGCTCGACATCGACGCGCTGCTGGTGAAGATCCGCGAGGAGTTCGCGCTCCTCGGTGCCGAGGTGACGGTCAGCGGTCACGCGCAGCGCCCCTTCCCCGGCAAGCCGCAGATGCTCAAGCGCTGCCTGACCAATCTCATCGCTAACGCCATCAATTTCGGTACGCGCGCACAGGTCATCGTCGCCGACGGCGAACAACTCACGATCCGCGTGCGCGATCAGGGGCCGGGGATACCGCCCGAGGAACTCGAGCGCGTATTTGAACCGTTCCACCGCCTGGAGTCCTCGCGCAATCGCGCCAGCGGCGGCACGGGCCTCGGCCTCACCATCGCGCGCGACGTCGCCCAGGCGCACGGCGGCACCCTGATTTTGCAGAATCTGCCCGACGGGGGGCTGGAGGCGCTGCTGGTGTTGCCGCGCCGCTGAGCCTGCGCCGCATGGGGCGACGGGCCCACACTCCCTCACGATTGTTCACCCCCCGTATGCCGGGGGAACCCTAAGCTTTCAGGCCATAAAGCGGGCTTTACCGCCCCCGCTAGGAGAGCCACATGAGAGCCACTGTTTTAGCACTCGCGCTTTTGTGCGCGGGGGCTGCGTTTGCGCAGACGCCGCCCGCGCCTGCCAACGCCGCCGCACATCAGGCGCAGCGGATGAACGACCTGGCGACGCTGCTCGACCTCACCCCGACCCAGAAGGCGTCGGTGCAGGCGATCCTTGAGCAAGAGCATGCGCAGATGAAGCAGGCTTTCGAGCAGGCCAAGGCCTCGGGCACCAAGCCGGACTTCACCCAGATGAAGGCGCTGCACCAGCAGATTCAGGCGGACACGATCCAGAAGCTCACACCCGTACTCAACTCCGCGCAGATGGCGAAGTTTCAGATCGTAATGAAAAACATGCACCCGCACTTCCATCACCACGGGCCGGCGCCGAGCGACGCCCCCGCCGCGAACTAAAGGCCGCCGCACGACTGCGCGGACCGACGCCGGGTTCGCGCAGTCGCGTCTCCCCCTGCGGGCGGCCTGCGCCCGCCGTCAGCGCGGCAGCTCGTGCAGTTGGTAGCGCCCGTTCGCGTGGCTCAGGTAGCTGCCCTGCTCGTACCACGCCCCCAGCACGAGGCGCTGCGTGGGGACACCATCCACGCTGAGATCGTGAACGCCCGGACGGTGCGTGTGGCCGTGAATCATGCGCCGCACGCCCGTGCTGCGGAACGCGTTCGTCACCGCACCGGCATTGACGTCCATGATGGTGGGTACCGTGCGCGAGGTGTGCCGTCGGCTGCCCGCGCGCGCTTCATCCGCCAGGAGCTCCCGTCGGGCGCGCGGCAGGCCGAGGAAACGCCGCTGCCAGAGCGGATCGCGCACCAGGCTGCGCAGCTCCTGGTACGGATGGTCGTCCGTGCACAGCGCATCACCGTGCGTGAGCAGCACGCGCTCGCCCTCGAACTGCGCGATGACCGGGTCGGTGAGTAAGCGGCAGCCGGTGCGCTCGCAGAAGCCCGCTCCGAGCAGAAAGTCGCGATTGCCGTGCATGACGAAACACGGCACCCCGGAGTCACTCAGCGCCCGCAGCCCCCGGCAAATACGCTCCTTGTCCGGGTCGGCATCATCATCCCCCACCCAGGCCTCGAACAGGTCGCCGAGGATGTAGAGCGCCTGCG
>DATHLO010000116.1:0-19039 GCA_035488075.1 Steroidobacteraceae bacterium
TCGTGGTCTCGGCGCTGGCCGACAAGGCGACCGCGGTCGAGGCCATGGAAAAGGGTGCCAACGGCTTTCTCAACAAGCCCTTTACCGATCGGCAGCTGAATGAAGCGATCGCCGAGCTGATGCGCTAGGCTCCCATAAGGACACCATCACCCATGCTGTACGAACAGGAGCTCAAGACCTTCGTCGAGGGGACGACGAATTTCTTTGAGGTCGCGGCCCAGCAGCCCGCCTCGATCGGCTCGCCGTACCTCATGGAAGGCTCACCGTCGGTGCACGAGTACACCGGCATCATCAACATCTCCGGCAAGCGCGAGGGGGTGGTGTATTTCACCGCGCCCAAGGCGATGCTCACCGTGCTGCTGATGAAGATGCAGGAAAATGACTTCAGCCACGAGACCATGCGCGATCTGGTGGGCGAGGTAGCCAATACCATTTCCGGCAATGCACGGCGCGACTTCGGCCGCGACTTCGTCATCTCCGTTCCCAGCGTGCTCTCGGGCGAGAAGCCGGCGATCCCGCAGAAGCCCGGGCAGCGCTCCTTCATCATTCCCATCAACTGGCGCAGTCACTCCGCCAAGCTGGTCGTCTCGCTCTCCTGAGGCGGGAGCGGCCGCGGCGCACGCCTTCTTACGCCCGCAATACTCGCGCGCTACGCTCGCCCCACGAACTGTGACGGCTGCACTGTTGCCGCCGGGAGCTTTCAAGCGAGATGCCGTCAATGCAAGCGAGTGCTCTGGCAATCATCACGCTGCGTCGCGAGATCGCGGCGCGCTACGAACGGATGAACCGCCTGTGGCTGGCGGCGCGCACCGCCTACCGGCGCCTCAACGAAGCCCCCGTACAGAACCTGAGCGCTTTGCGCGATGCCGCCCAGCGCCTGGATCAACTGGCGCGCGGCCGCGCGGCACTGCTGCGGGATCTTAAAGCGCTCTCGGACTGAAGGCTCAGCGCCGGCCGCCGAGTACCCGCGCCGGCAGCAACACGAGCGCCCGCAGCAAGGCGAACGCCCCCTCGACCGCAATGCCCACCAGCCGCAGCGGCAAGGTGAGCAGCCACACGAGCGGCCACAGCAGGAGCGCCAGGAGCGCGAGCGGCCAGCAGAACACCAGCAGCAGCAGCCACAAAATGAACCCGACCATGGCATCCTCCCGAGAGCAAGCCCAGACAACGGTCCTGCCCTTGGAGTGATCTTACCCCGCGGGGGTTTAAGCGCACGCTCGCGGCGGCGCAATCGAGCGATAATCCGCCCCACCGACGCACCACACCCGCGAGGCCGCGTGAGCACCGCCCCCTTCCAGCCCTGTGAGCCGCTGCGTCCCGGAGATGCGGTGGCCGTGATCGCCCCGGCAAGCGGCTTTGAGCGCGCCGCCTTCGAAGCCGGCCTCGCGGTGCTCGCGCGCCGCTATCGTCCGCAGTACGCCGCCGGGATCTTCAGCAAGCATCGGTATCTTGCCGGGGATGATGCGCGGCGCCTCGGCGAACTCACCGCCGCGCTCGCCGATCCTGCGCTCAAGGCGCTGTTCTGCGCGCGCGGCGGCTATGGCGCGACGCGCCTGCTGCCGCTGCTGCGGGGCGTCGCTGCACCCGCAGCACGCAAACTCCTGATCGGCTTCTCGGACATCACGGCACTGCATGTATGGCTCGCCGCCCAGGGCCGCATCAGCGTGCACGGACCGGTCCTGACACAGCTCGGGCGCCTGAGCAGCGCCACGCACGAGCGGCTGTTCGCGCTCCTGGAATCGGCGGTGCCCGCGGCGCCCCTCGAGGGCACGGACACCTACGTCGCCGGCGTCGCCGAGGGACGCCTGCTCGGAGGCAACCTCTCGGTGCTCTCACGCATGCTCGGCACCGCGTACATGCCGGTGCTCGATGATGCGGTGCTGTTGCTCGAGGATCAGGGCGAGCGACCCTACCGGCTCGATCGCATGTGGACACATCTGCAGCTCGCCGGCGTATTCGAGCGCGTGCGGGGCATCGTGCTTGGTAGCTTCACGCAATGCGAGGAACCGGACGCCCCCTACGGCAGTGCCGACGTACTGCGCGAACTCGCCCTCGGCACCGGTCTGCCGTGCGCGGCGGGCTTCCCCATCGGGCACGGCGCGCACAACGAGCCCGTGCCCCTCGGCGTGCGCGTACGCCTCGACGCCGACAACCGCCGCCTCACGTTCCTGCAAGCGGCGGTGGGCGGCTAGAAGAGCGATCCGCCCGCGCCCACCATCGCCTCCCGGATGAGCGGAATCGGCCCGGTGTAGGACATGAACTTGTCGTGGAAGTCATGCCAGTACTGCTTCGGATCCTGCGCCCCCGGCTGCTGCGCCACCCAGTCAGCGCGTAACTTGCGGATCATAAGCTTGCCGAGCGTGTACTTGAGGTACTGCGAGTCGTAGGTGCCGCGCGCGGCCTGCTGGCGCGCGGTGCCGGCGTCGAGGAAGGCACGCTCGCGGAACATCCGGTCGGCCTCGGCGAGTGACATGCCCTGGGTGTGCAGACCGATGGCGCACAGGTAGCGCACGTTGCGCTCCAGCGCATTGACGAGCTGGCCGACGTGCTGCTCGGCATCCCCCTCGCCGAGCCCCTCGTCCCACATCAGCTCCTCGGCGTAGTGGGCCCAGCCTTCCGCGTAGGCGTAGCCGACCCACAGAGCCGCAATCTTGGACGGACTGCGGTTGGAGTGCAGGAACTGCTGGAAGTGACCGGGCCACACCTCGTGCACGCTGGTGTACAGCAGGCTCGCCTTGCCCGGAACGTACGCCGCGCGCTCCGCGGCGCTCCAGGCCGGATCCGGCGGCGCGATGTTGTACACGTACGCCACGCCCTTCTCGTAGGGGCCGGGTATGTTGATGTAGGCGGTGTTGGCGCGGTTGTAAGGCGGCGCCTCGGCGACCTGCGCCTGCTCGTCGCTCGGAATGGTGACGATGTTCTTCGCGACGACAAAGGCACGCAGCTGTGCCAGCTGCGCGCGCGCACCCTCAACGGCGCCCCCCTGGGCCTTGTCGGCATTCATCTTCCTGACACACGAGGCGAGCGTGCCGTGCGGCAGGTAGAGCGCACAGGCGTCCTTGAGGGCGGCGGTGTTGCGCTCAAGATCCGCGTTGCCGATCTCGAGGAGCTTCGCGACCGGCACGTCCACGCGCTCGGTGGTGCGCAGCATCTGCAGGAACAGCACCTCGCCCAGGGCGAAGTCCTGGGTGGCGTGGCGGCGCTCGCCCTCGAGCCAGCTCTTCAGGCCCTCCATCGCCTGGGCGGCGGCGGCGTTGGCCGCCGCGAGCTGCTGCTGCGCGGCCGGATCCGCGACGGCCGCGAACACCTTGCCGACGTCCTTGCGATAGAAGCTCGCAAAGCCACCAAACCCATCGATGCCGCGCTGGATGAAGCTCGCCGGCAAGGGGGTCTTGAGGTTGGCGCGCACGGCGGCGGCGATCTTCGGGATCGCCCGCGCGTAGCCGAGGTAGCCGTGCAGGCGCTGCGCCAGGGGGGCGTAGTCGCGATTGAGGTACACGTCCGGATCAAGCTGCTCGATGTACCAGACGGGGCTGCGGAAGGGCATGCGCGCCTGCTCGAGCCAGTACAGATCGCTGTCGATCGCCGTGTACAGCTGCTCGCGTTCCAGACGCTCCGGTGCCGACAGTGCGGCCGCATCAAAGGCCTGCGCTTCGGCGCGCAGCCGCTTCAGTAGCGTCAGCTGCGCGGCGATGCCGGCGACACTCAGGTCCGGCATCTGACCGTCGAACTCGTGCCGCCCGGCCTGCACCGCAAAGTACGGATTGGCCTTGAAGTACTCCTCGAGGAAATGCGCGGTGAACTGCGGCCAGGCATCCGCGGGCGCTGCCGCCGTGCTCGGTGCCGCCGGTGGCGGCGTGGGCGCCGGGCCACTGCAGGCGCTGAGCGTGATGAACGCCGCGGCGAGAAGCCCGCGGGCCGGCATCCGTAGTCCCATGTAATCCCCCTTGCCCGAGCGTGCCATCAATCGAGTCGGCGTACCTGCAGCGCCAGCAGCGCCCCACCCTCGTCACGTTCGATGTGAAACTCGATTGGTCGGCAACACACTTCGCAGTCTTCCACGTAGGCGGGCTCATCGGCGGTCACGTCAACGCGCGTCTCCAACCGCTCACCGCAATACGGGCAGGCCACTGCGACGAACTCCTCGAGCGCGAGCGGCGGCACGCCGGCGGCGGGCTCCCAGATCGGCTCCAGGCCGTAGAGATGATCGATGCTCGCCTCGTCCAGCTGCTGGATGCGTTGGCGCAGGCGGACAAGTTCCGGTGCGGTAGGTCGTTTCATCGTTGCGCGAGAAGGTGGCGAACTGCGATGCTGCGCGTTGTCACAAGTTGAGCGAGGATACCCCAATATGCCGCTGGTGCGGACGCCAACGCTCCTGCTGTGTGCCGCCGCCGCAACGCTGCTCGGCGGTTGCGCCTCGTCGAGCGTTTCGCCCGAAAGTGCACCCGGTGTCTCGCTCGCGGGCAACTGGAAGCTCGATACCGCAGCCTCCGACGACCCGCAGAAGACGCTCAACCAGATGCGGGCCGAGGCGTTGAAAATCATCACCCGCAACGCCGCCAACGCGCAGGCGCGCGGCACTGGGCCCGGAGCCGAGGCCGACGACCCGGCCACGGCGCACGGCCCGCACCGCGATCCGCTACAGCACTCGCTCATGGCGCACATCATCGAGGCGCTGATGGGGCGCGGGGACAACCTCAGCGTGCGCCAGACACCCGGGCAGCTGGTGTTCGATTACGGCACCACGCGCCGCAGCTTCACCCCCGGCGTGCACAGCGTCGTATCGGTGGAGGGCGGCGTCGCCGATCAGACCTCCGGCTGGCACGGCGACGAGTACGTGATTTATGTCAAGCCGCAGAACGGACCGGAGGTGGAGGAGCGCTACAGCATCTCCGGCGACCGAGCACACCTGACTGACAGACTGCGTCTCTTCCCTTACGAACTGCCGGGGGTCACCGTGAAGCTTGTGTACGACGCCACGAGCGCGAGCACCACGCGGCAGCCGACGAGCGACTGAGGCGTGCCGGGGATCCTCATGAGCGCGCGGCGCGCAGGCCTGATGCTCATGAGCGCGCTGCTCGCTGCCAGCCTCACGGTGCACGCGCAGCCGGCCAGCCCGCCGGCCACAGCCACACAGCCGCCGCTGCAGGAGATCGTGATCGAGGGGCGGCATGAAGGCCCGCGCATGTGGACGGTGCGCGAGGGCGAGCACACGCTGTGGATCCTCGGCACCATCTCGCCGCTGCCGAAGAAACTGGTGTGGCAGCCAGACGCGGTGCGCGCCGTGCTGCGCCAGACCCAGGAGGTGGTGCCGGCGTGGCCCACGTACGGCATCGGCGCGAACCCCTTCACCGCGCTGCGCGTCTACATCGAGTGGCGCCATCTGCAGAAGCCCCCGGACAACCTGCCGCTCAACCAGACGCTGCCGCCGGAGCTGTACGCGCGTGTCGAGGCCCTCAAGAACCGCTACGACGCGAAGGACAGCAAGCTCGAGCAGATGCGTCCCATGCTGGCCGCGCGGCAGCTCATGACGCGGGTGTTCGACGCCGCCGGACTCGCACAACACAACGAGGTGCAGGAGGAGGTACTGCAGCTGGCCCGGGCGCAGGATGTGCGCGTGCACCAGGACCGGCTCAGGATCGACGATCCGGTGAATGTCCTTAAGGACGTAAGCCACACGCCCCTGGATCGCGAGGTCGCGTGCCTCGCCTCGGTGGTGACGCTCCTGGAGACCGACATCGCACCGATGCAGGCGCGGGCGCAGGCCTGGGCGCTCGGGGACGTCGAGACGCTGCGGCGGCTGTCGCGTGCCGATGACCGCACCGCCTGCATCGCCGCCGTCTCCAACTCCGAGCGGGTGCGCAAGCTCATCGCCCAGGCGCAGGATGACTGGCTAATCGCGGTCGAGGACAGTCTGAAGCGCAACCGCGGCACGCTCGCGGTGCAGTCGATGGATCGGCTGCTCGGCGAGCACGGCGCGCTCGCCGCACTGCGCGCCAAGGGTTACAGCGTCGAGGGTCCCTGAGCGCTCTTCAGCTGGCGAGCGCGCACCACCACGCGAGGATAAGCGACGCGAGCGCCACGGCGCCGCTCAGCCACTGCGGCACGCGCTTAAGCCACGCCTGCGTATGCGGGAGCGCCACCGTCGCGCCCAACAGCGCCCCGACGCCGAAGCCGGCGACATGGGCGATGACGTCCGTGCCCTCACCGGCGGAACCGGTCCATCCGAGCAGGATGACACCGGCGATGAGTGGTCCCCAGCGGCGCACCCAGCGCTGCGGCCGGTGCAGGCGCTCGCGCCAGGAGAACGCCGACATGGCTCCGAGGGCGGCGAACACCGCGGTCGAGGCTCCGACTGAGCGATGGTCTGCCGGTCCGAGCAGACCCTCGAGGAGGTTGGCGAGTGCGCCTGCGCTCACGATGAGCAGCCAGGCGGTGCCGGCTCCCATCTGCCGGGCGGCAAGATAGCCGAACCACACTCCGGCGAGCAGATTCGCCGCCAAGTGCGGTCCATCCAGGTGCAGCGTCAGCGCGGTCCACGCCCGCCACCACTGTCCGGCCTGCACGCGCGCCGCATCCAGCTCGCCGACGTCAAACGCATCCAGGCGTACGAGCGCGTGCGTGAGTGCGGCGGCGACCCCGAGCAGCACCAGCACGTACAGCACGCAGCCGACCCAGGCGTAGGGATACAGGTACGGCGGCGGCGGCGGGGGCGGCGGCGGGCGGTTCTCGGCCTCGTAGTGCAGCAGGTGGCGGGCCGCGTAACCCGCATCGGCCGGATCCACCTGCAGCAGAAAGGTCCCCTCGCCCAGGGTGACGACCCCGGCAATGCCCACCGCCGTCAGCACCAGTAGCCGTTCATCGCAGTCGCGCTTGCGCGGGGAGCGAAAGACGGTGGTCAGGTCCGAGGCCATGGGGGTGCGGGGTGCCCTAAGAGGCGTGCCGCCGCAGGTGCGAGGCTGCGAGAACGCGCCGCGCGACGTCACCGATCAGCTCATACAGCCCCTCCGTGGAGCGTCGCAGCGCGGTCACGTTAGGCAGGTAGTGCAGCGCGCTCGGCTCCGGTGCCACCCACACGCCCGTGGGCGCGGGTATGACCTCAAGTCCGCTCGCTTCGAACTCGCGCGCCGCGCGGTAGGCGTGCGTGGCGCTGGTAACCAGAAGGACACGCCGCACGCCTGACTCACGCAGCAGTGCCGCCGAGAACTGTGCATTCTGGTAGGTGTCGTGCGAGTGGCTCTCGATCCAGCGCGTGGCGATGCCGAAGTCGCGTGCGAGCGAGGTGTGCATCGCCTCTCCCTCGGCGGGCGTGCCAGTCACCAACACCGGCAGCCGCGTGCGGCGCGCCAGGTACGCCCCGTAAGCGAGCCGCTCGAGCAGCTCCGCGCCCGCCGTGGGCGCGTGCGCGAACTCGGGTGCCGAGGGGCGCAGGCTGCCGCCGCCGAGAATGACGATGGCCTGCGCATCAGCCGCCCGGGCTTCATCGAGCACCGGCTCGCGTTCGGCCGCCCGCTCGAGAAGATCCGCCACCACCGGCAGGGACAGCCCCCACAGCGAGCCAAGTCCGCAAGCCAGGAGCGCGATGCCGGCGCGCCGGGTCTGGCCTCGCGCGCGCCGCGCGAGCAGCCACGCACCCGCAATCGCCAGCAGCACCGGTCCGGCCGGCGGCAGCAGCAGCGTGCGCAGCACCGTCTTCACGATCACGAACAGCGGCGCCACGCGGCCGGCCCTCTACAGAGTGATCTGCTGCCAGGCGCGCGAGCGCCAGCGCAGGAACAGCGTGCTGCCGAGCACTATGACGTACAGGAGCACCGCCACCCAGCCGCCGACGGCACCGTAGCCGAACTGCGGCAGGAAACTCACCCATCCCTGCCCGCGGGCGAAGGTGAGCGCGTGCGCCAGCGGCACGAACAGGAAGATGGACAGCGTCAGTACCAGCACCGCGGGCACCTTCACGTCCCCCGCCCCGCGCAGGCACATGCTGCTGCCCAGATTCAGGCCGTCAAAGAACTGGAAGGCGGCGGCCAGCCAGAGCAGTCTTTGGCCGAGCGCCACCGCCGCGACCGCGTCCGCATCGTGGGCACCGGTGAAGAACGGCAGCAGCCAGCGTCCGGTGAGTGCGATCAGGACCCCGATCCCGCCCATGTAGAGCGCGGCGAGCAGGATCGTCCGGTTGCCCACGCGCAGCGCCCAGTCGCGCGCGCCGGCGCCGATTGACTGTCCGACCAGGGTCGTGCCAGCGGAGGCGATACCGAACCCGGGCATGTAGGCGAGGGAGGTGAGAATCACGACCATCTGCGTGGCGGCACCGTCGGCGGTGCCGAGCCACGTCTGCATCATCTGAAAGATCGCGAATCCGAGCAGGTCGGCTGCCGGTGACAGCCCCATGGGCACGCCGAGGCGCAGCTGCGTGAGCAGCCGCTGCGCGTGCGGATGCCAGGTGAGGTGGGTGTGATAGACGCGCCGGTAGTACGGCTGCAGGAAGATCGCCAGCGCGAACAGCAGGCCGATGAGCTGCGCACAGTTGGTCGCCCAGGCAGACCCGGCAATGCCCCAGCCGAGGCCGAAGATGAACACCTGGTTCAGCACCGCGTTGGTGAAGGTGGTGACGAGCGTGATCCAGAGCGTCAGCCGCGGCCGGCCGATGCCGTTGAAGAAACCGAGCATGGCCCACAGCGCAGCCCCCACGAACGCACCGCCGATGCGCGGAAACCAAAAGGCGGCGGCGAGCCGCTCGATTTCGGCGTCAAAGCCGAACGGCGCCAGGATCAGATGCCGCGCTGCTCCCACCAGCACGAACAGCGGCGCCGCGCAGGCCATGCCCCACAGCGCCGTCCAGGCCGCCTCACCCGCGCGGCTGTAGCGGCGCGCGCCGAAGTGCTGCGCCACCAGCGTCTGCACCGCCGTACCCGCGCCGCCCAGTACCAGCACCGCCACCATGATGAGCCACTGCACCGCCCCGACGGCCGCGAGCGCCTTGGTGGAGATGCGCCCCATGAACCACATGTCGGTGAGGTTGAGGACGATTTGCACCGCACTGTTGGCCATGAGCGGCAGGGCGAGCGCGAGCACCGCGCGCTGGTCCACGTGCGCATGCCCGGCAGCGTCGATGCGCTGCGCGGGTAAACGCGCAGGGGCATCCGCCGGGCGCAGAGCGCTCGCTGACTGAGTGAAGGCGTCCATGGCAACATCCCGAGCAATCCGTCATTCTCGCACACTCATTTCAAGGGGAGATCGCGCCATGGCCGCACGCCGCAAGACCGCCGCTCGCAGCACGCGAGCGCGCGGGCGCCTCGCGCCCGGCGAAAAAACCCGCGGGCTGGACGCCGCTCAGGTGGCCGTGCCGCTCGATGATCCGAGCGTCGCTGAGCTCGCCCAACTCGTGCGTGCCGCCGGCGGCGCGCCGCTGGGCGCTTACAAAGAGCCCCTCGGTGGCCGGCCGCTGCTGCTCGCGAGCCTGCCGTGCGCTGCCGTGCAGCCGACGCCCTTCCAGAGGGATCTGTCGCCCACCCACGCCAAGCGACTGGCGGCTGCGATCGAGGCGACCGCGGCGTTCCTTGATCCCCTGATCGTGGTGCGCGGTGAGGATGGGCGACTGTGGACGCCCAACGGCCGCCATCGGCTGGCGGCGGCGAAGGTGCTGGGACTGAAGCAGATCACGGTGCTGATCTCGGCCGACGAGGCGCTCGCCTACCGCATTCTCGCACTCAACACCGAGAAGGCGCACAACCGCAAGGACCGCAGCCTCGAGGTGATCCGCATGGCGCGCAATCTGGCCCAGCGAGGCGGCCGCGAGCGCGAGGATCAGTTCACCGCGGAGTTCGAAGCCCCCGAGCTGTTGACCCTCGGCATCGTCTATCAGAAGTCCCCGCGCTTCGCCGGCGGCGCCTACAGCGCGTTTCTGAAGAAGGTGGACCGTTTCAGCGAGCGCACGCTCGCGGCGAGCCTGAAACAGCGCGAGGACTACGCCGCGCGTCTGATCGAAATTGATGGCCGGGTAAAGTCGGTGATCGCGGCCCTGCAGGCGCGCGGCTTCAAATCCCCGTACCTGCGCAACTATGTCGTCGCACGAATCAACCCGGTACGCTTTCACAAAGCGAAGAAGGGCGACACGCGGCCGCCGATGCCGATCGCGCAGGCGCTCACGCGCATGGCCGCCGCCGCACGCACCTTCAACGTCGGTTCGGTCTCCAATTCCGATCTCGCCTGGGTGGCGGTCGGCGCCGCGTCCGACTAGCCGCGCGCGTGCCGGCGCACCCCGGCGGAAGCCGCACCGCTTAGGGGTGCGCCGCGCCGGCGCGCGGCGCGGCGCTCTCGGCCAGCTTGCCGAGGTAGCCATCGTCGGCATAGGTAAGCCCGTAACCAAAGGCAAACAGCGGCGGCTCCCCGGGCCGGCCGTCCACCGCCGGAGGACGCGGCGAGGCCGGCCAGGAAAACGGCAACTTGCCGCGAAAGTCGTAGTGCACTGAGCCGTCGGCGGCGCGGAAGAGCACGTCGGCGATGCCGCCGCCTTCAGGACCCGGCAACCACGCGGCCACGAAACTGTCGGCGGCGTTGATCTCGGCGTTGACCCACAGCGGCCTCCCGGAGAGCAACACCGCCACGACCGGCACGTCGAGCGAGCGCAGACGCCGCAGGAGCGCGAGGTCATGCTTGTCCGCGGCGGTGAAATCCAGCGTGGGCACGTCGCCCGCGAACTCCGCGTACGGGCTTTCGCCAAAGACCACGATCGCCACATCCGGGCGGGTGTGAAACTCGCCCTCGGCACTGAGCTCCGCGCTGCCGCCGGCCGCCTTTACGCACCGGGCAATGCCCGCGTAAACGGTCTCGCCGTGCGGGAACACCTGATTCGGCTCGGTGCCCTGCCAGTTGATCGTCCAGCCCCCGCTTTGCTTGGCAATACTGTCGGCACCGTCCCCGGCCACGAGCACGCGCAACTTCGGCGACAGGGGCAGCAGATGATTGCGGTTTTTCAGCAGCACGAGCGACTCGCGTACCGCCTGGCGTGCGACGGCCCGATGCGCGGCGGAGCCGAGCAGTTCGTAATGTCCTGCATAGCGACGTAAAGAGGGCCGGCCCTCCGTCAGCAGGCCCGCGCGCAGCTTCACCCGCAAGATCCGCCGCACGGCGTCATCCAGGCGGCTCGCCGGGATCTGCCCGGTGGCGGCCTGGGCGATGAGGTTCGCGTGCAGTTCCTTCCACCCATCGGGCGCCATGAGCATGTCGAGTCCCGCATTCACCGCCGCCGCGCAGCTGACCGGCGTGCAGCCCGGCAGCTGTGCGTGAGCGTTCCAGTCCCCGAGCACGAAGCCATCGAATCCCATGCGCCCCTTGAGGACGTCCGTCAGCAGCGCACGGTTGCCGTGCATCTTCAGCCCCCGCCAGCTCGAGTAGGACGCCATCACCGTCTGCGCGCCGGCCTCGAGCGCTGAGGGATAGCCGGCGGCGTCGATGTCGCGCAGTTCGCGTTCCGTCGCCGGGTTGTCGCCCTGATCTTTGCCGAGTGTTCCACCGTCACCCAGAAAGTGCTTCGGGGTCGCGAGCACGTGGGCGCCATCGAGAAAGGCCGGTGTACCGGGAGTGCCCTGCAGTCCCTCCACCATCGCCGCCGCGTACTGACGCACGAGCTGCGGGTTCTCCGAATAGCTCTCGTACGTGCGTCCCCAGCGCGTATCGCGGGCGACGGCCACGGTCGGGGAGAACGCCCAGTCGAGGCCGGTCACCCGCACCTCGAGCGCGGTGATCTCCCCGATGCGCCGGATGAGCTGCGGATCGCGCGCGGCCCCGAGGCCAATGTTGTGCGGAAAGATGGTCGCGCCGGGGATGTTGTTGTGGCCATGAACGGCATCCGTCCCCCACAGGGCGGGGACCTGTGGAGCCGCCGGGGTACCGGCGGAAGCCTCATAGAACCGGTCCGCAAGCGCCAGCCACTCACTCGGTGCAGCGAGCTTGTCGTCACGGGGCGAGGAGTTGCCGCCGTTAAGTATGGATCCGAGGGGATAGTGGCGCAGGTCATCCGGGGTAATGCTGCCGATGTCAGCCTGAATGAGCTGACCGGCCTTCTGTGCCGGCGTCATGTGCGCCAGCAGCTCCTCGACGCGTGCCTCGAGTTCCTCGTCCCGTTTCAGGGGAAGCGTGAGCTTGGGCCAGCGCTGCGGATGAATCACGGCAGCCGGCTGCGGGGTTGCTGTCATGCCAAGGCTCGCCGCGCAAGCCACCAGTGCGAGCCCCGCGCAATACCCGGCCGAGCGGGCCGGTCTCATGTTCATGGTGGCTAGGATACACACCAGAGGTCGACGCACATGCTGGATCAAGTAACTCCCTCCCGAAGCCTCGATACCCAGGTGCCCCTGGCCCGGCGCGGGAGCGCAGTCTCAGTGACGGACCATAAGCCCGACCTGTTGCTCATTGAGCGCGCGCGCGCGGGCGATGAGGCGGCCATCGAAGCGCTCATCCGCCGCTACGCACGACGACTGTTCCGGGTTGCCCGCAGCGTCATCCCCGATGACGAGCGGGCGAGCGCCATCGTGCAGGAGGCCTGCGTCGCCGCATTCGGTGATCTCTCCCGCTACGAGCCTACCGGCAAGTTTGCCGCCTGGCTCACCCGCCTCGCCTATCAGCACGCACGTCTGCAGCGTGTGGGCATGCGCTTCGCGGCGGCGATCCCGGCGCCGACGGGCGCGCTGGCCGACGGCGCGGGTGAGGCCTCGACGGAGCGTGAACTGGAACACGCGATCTCTGCCCTGCCGGAGGTGTTCCGTACCGTGTTCGTGCTGCGCGTCCTCGAACGCATCAGCGGCATCGAGACCGCCGCTTCCCTGGGGGTACACGAGACCACGGTACGCACGCGCCTGTACCGGGCGCACCGCAGGCTCGATGCGGAGCTCGTGCGTCGCATGCGCAGCGCGCCGGCACTGGTGGATCTACCGGCCGCGCGGCTCGAACGCCTGGTGGGCGCGGTGCTGCTGCACCTGCCGCGCGGCGCGGCGCACAACGCGCCTGCCGCCACGCCCTGAGTAGCGGCGGGCGGCCGCCTTACGCGCTCAGTCCCGTAAGGCGGGCGCTCGCCTGCCACAGCCGCTCCGCGTCCACATCGCTCTGCGATGCGGCACTGGGCGCCACAGGCCGACAGCGCGCGTAGTAGCCCCCGCTCATACCCTCCACCTGCGGCGAAGTCGCGAGATAGATGCTGGTGCGCGCACCGGCCGCCGGCGTGAGCATAAAGGGCCGCCCGAACGCGCCGAGCAGCACCCGCAGCGCGGCGTGATCGTGAAAAAGGTGGCTGCTGACGAAGCCCGGGTGCAGCGCGTTGACCGTGACTGCGCTGCCGGCGAGTCGCGGCGCGAGCGCGCGGACAAACAGAACGTTGGCGAGCTTCGAACGCGCATAGGCCGGCAGCAGCCCGGCGACCTTCGCATTCATGAGGTCGTCGAAATCCAGCGTGGCACGGCGGTGAGCGTCCGAGGCCACCACCACGATGCGCGCCGGCGCGCACTCCCTGAGCTTGCCGAGCAGCAGGTTGGTGAGCAGGAATGGGGCGAGGTGATTGACGGCGAACGTCAGGTCGTAGCCGTCGGCGCTGGTGGCGCGTGTGGCGCTCATCATACCGGCGTTGTTGATGAGCACATCCAGACGCGGCAGCGTTGCTACCAGCTCCTGCGCCAGGCGGCGGATGTCCGCCAGGCGGGCGAAGTCCGCCTGCACCGCGTGCACTTCGGGGTTACCGCTGTCGCGGCGCAATGCCTCCGCGACGCTGCGGGCGCGCACGAGGTCGCGGCCGTGCACCCACACGTGCGCACCCGCGACGGCCAGCGCGCGGGCAGTCTCCGTGCCGATCCCGTGGGTGGCCCCGGTGACGAGGCAGTACTTGCGGTTCATACTTCAGCCGGGGAGTGCACTCGGGGGGATCGTATACATGAAAGACATCTGGCGCACCCTGCACCGGGTGCTCACGCAGTGCACGGGCGTGGCGTTCGCACGGGCGACGACACCCACCCCGGCCCCCGAATTCCCACACGACCGTGACGCGGACGCACTGAACTCCCCCGGCCGGCTCTACGGCCACGCCTACGGCGAAATGTAGGCGTCCGGATCTCGCTGCCCGCCGCGCCACCCCCTTGAACGATCTGCTCAGCGCGTTTCTCCTGACCTTTGCCGGGCTGTTCCCGATCGTCAATCCGATCGAGTCGGCGCCGTTTTTCTTCGGTATGACCGCGGGCCTCACGAGCGCGGAACGCGCCGTCATGGCGCGCAAGGTCGCCTTCAACGGCTTTGCACTGCTGCTCGGCTCGATGGTTCTCGGTCCGTACCTGCTGGAATTCTTCGGTATCCGCCTGCCGGTGGTGCGCATCGCCGGCGGCTTCGTCGTGACGGCGCTCGGTTGGAAGCTGCTGACCCAGGAGGACTGGTCCGATCACACCAACTCCGAGCTGCCCGCGCGCAGGAAGATCGGCAGCTTCTACCCGCTCACCATGCCACTCACGGTCGGTCCGGGCTCGATGTCGGTGGCCATCACCATCGGCAGCCGCAAGAAGCCGGGTTTCCCGCCGCTGGCGGAAATTGCCTCGCATGCGAGCGGGGCACTGCTTGGCATCGTGGCCATCGGCATCAGCATCTACCTCGCCTACCGCTTCGCCGCCGCGATGGCGAGGTTCCTGGGCGACACGGGGCTTGAGGTGCTCGTGCGCCTGTCCGCGTTCATCCTCATGTGCATCGGGATCGAGATCTTCTGGAGCGGTTACAGCGCGCTCACGGCCGTTCCCTGAGGCGCCTCTTGTGCCCTTCGGATCGACGGCCTAAGCGGCGGGCGGCCCGGCGCCTCAGCCGCCCAGCAAGGCGAGCACCGCCGCCCGCGTGGCGGGGGCATGCACGGGCAGCGCGAGCACGTCCCCGGGGCGCGCCCAGTCGAGCGCGCAGTGCACCGCCTCCAGCTCGCTCGGTCGCATCGGCAGTGCCTCCTCGGGCAAGCCGGCGCTGCGCAGCGCCGCGTGGATGAGGCGCGGGATTTCCCCCAGAGGCCGACCGCGCAGATACGTCTCGTCTTCCTTAACGACGACGAGGTCCGGGTGGAAGTGCGCCACGGCGCGTGCCAGAGCCTCGATCTCGCTGTCCTGGCGGTTGCCAGCCTGACCCAGGACGGTGCCGAGGCGACCGCCCGGGCGGCGCAGATAATTGGCCACGCGCAGCAGACCCTGCATGCCGTCCGGGTTGTGCGCGTAGTCCACCAGGATGCGCACCCCGCCGCGCTCGAAGCGCATCATGCGGCCGAGGTTGTCAGCGGCCTGCGCGCCAAAGCGCGCAAACACGGCGGCCATCACCGGCGCTGATATGCCCAGCGCGCCGCCGGCGAGCGCCGCCGCGGCCAGATTGGCGATGTTGTAGCTCGCGCTGCCCTCGACGGTGAGCGGCATGGCCGCCACGGCACCGAGGTCGTGCTCGCGTGCCCCCTGGTGCAGCGTCAGCCGGCCATCGCGCACCCCGCAGGTTGCGCCGCCGTATACGCGGTGCGCACGCAGCGACGGGTGGTCCGCATCGAGCGCAAACCAGCCCAGCGGCGGGCAACGCACGAAGCGCTGGGCGAGATGCGGCGCCTTCGCCGCAAGCTGCGCATCCTCGGCGTTGAGCACCAGCAATCCGTCGGGCCGCACCACCCCGGCCAGTGCGAGCTTCACGTCGGCGAGTCCGGACAGATCATCGATTCCATACTCGCCGAAATGATCGGCGCTGATGTTCGTAACCACGGCCACGCGTGCCTGCGAGATGGCAAGGCCGCGGCGCAGGATGCCGCCGCGGGCGGTTTCGATGATCGCCGCGTGCGCGCGGCGCTCGCGGATGACGCGCCGCGCACCCTCCGGGCCGGAGTAATCGCCGCTCAGCTCGGCCGTGCCCTCGAAGAACACCCCATCGGTGCAGCAGAACGCGCTCGGCCAGCCGTGCGCGCGCGCGCAGGCGGCCAGGAGCCGCACGGTGGTGGTCTTACCGTTCGAGCCGGTGACGATCGCGGTGGGGACGTCGTGCAGCTCGTGCCAGGGCACTGCGTGCGTGGCGGGGATCTGCGCCAGCGCAAAGTCACACCCGCCGCTGCCGGCGCCGAGGGTGAGCAGCGTCTCGTCCAGCACGTACGGCAGGCCGCGCTCAGCGGCAGCGGCCAGCAGCGCCATGAGAGGCGGCTGCGCCTCGCGCGCAGCCAGCGTCGCAAAGCGCGCGAGCGCCCGGGACTCCTCGAGCACGGGGGGGATCACGGCGGCCGGATCGGCCGCGTCCTCGAGAATCTCCGCGAGCAGTGCGGCCTCGAACCCCGCACTGCAACCCGGATCGCGCTGCGCCAGCGTCGCGCACAGCGCCCACTCGTTGACTTCCGTCGCCACGAACAGCTGATCACAGGGGGCGGCGAGTGCCAGTGACACGCCGCTCGCGTGGGCGCGCGCGGCAAGTCCGGGAGTGCGCCAGCCCAGGTGCGCGCGCGCCCGGCTGACGCGCGCGCGCCAACCAGCAAGCAGCGGCTCATCGACCGTGATGCCGTCGGTCTCGAGCTGCGCCCCGGTGCTGCTGAAGAAAAGGTTCGGGCCCGTCAGACGCCGCGAGGCGTCAAACGGGAGTCCGGTCTTGGTGTTCAGTCTGCGGCCTCCGGCGCGTAATGCACGCCGCGCTCATCGCGGATCAGCCCCTCGAGACTGAAGCTGGGCATGGCCGGCTCCAGCGCACTCCCCGGCAAGGGCCCGCCATCGCGCGCCGGCGCCGCGGCGATGACGGGCGCGCTCGGCGCGGCAACACCGGCGGGCTTGAACTTGGTGATCTGCTTCCAGGAGCGCACCAGCGCGTCGGCAAAAATCAGCAGCAGATCCCCGGGCTTACCCATATTCAGCGCGGCGCTGATCGCCTCGGACTCATCCGGGATGACCGAGATCGCGCTTTCCGGAACGCCGGCCGCGCGCAAGGCGGTAGCCTGGATGCGCGGCACCTCATCGGAGGCGCGCTCGCGCAGATTGTCATCGCGGCGGCAGATGTAGTGATCGAAGCGGCCCGCAACGGCGTGCGCGATGGCCACCAGGTCTTCGTCGCGCCGATCCCCCGGGCCGGCCAGCACGACGATGCGGCGGCCGGTGACGTCCAGTCGCTGCGCGAGATCGGCCAGCGCGGCAACCGCGTGTGCATTGTGGCCGTAATCGAACAGCACCTTGAACGGATGCTCGTTGAAGATGTTCATGCGCCCCGGCGCCTGGAAGAACGTCGCATCGAAGGTGCGCAGGCCCTGACGAATCGCGTCGAGCTTTACGCCAAGCGAGAAGCTCATGGCGGCCGCGAACATGGCGTTCTGCACGTTGTGCGTCGCGCGCCCCTCGAGGGTGGCCGGGATCAGGTGGGTCCACAGCAGCGGGATGTGCCCGCTGCGGTCATAAAGGGTGATCATCTGGCCGTTGACGCCCGCCTCGAGCGCGCAGGCGCGGCCACCGGCGCGGATGTGCTCGCGCACCAGTGAGTGCTGCGGATTCATGGTGACGTAGCAGATGTTCTTCGCGTCCGTGTGCCCGGACATGCGCAGCACCAGCGGGTCATCCGCGTTCAGCACGGCGCAGTCGGTGGCCACCTCGACGACGACGCGCTTCACTTCGGCAAGCTGTTCGAGCGTATCGATGCCCTTGAGCCCGAGGTGGTCCGGCTGCACGTTGAGCACGGCGCCGACGTTCACCTCGTTCACGCCCATGCCGGCGCGCAGCAGCCCGCCGCGCGCGGTTTCGAGCACGGCGATGTCGATCTGCGGATCGGCGAGCACCATGCGCGCGGACACAGGACCGGTCATGTCGCCCGGCACCGTGCGCTGCCCGTCGATGTAAACGCCATCGGTGGTGGTGAGCCCCGGGGTAAAACCGGCCATCTTGGTGATGTGTGCCAGCATGCGCGCGGTGGTCGTCTTGCCGTTGGTGCCGGTGATCGCGGCGATCGGCACGCGCGAGGCGGCGCCCGCGGGGAACAGCATGTCGATGACCGGCGTGGCGACATCACGCGCGGTGCCCTCGCTCGGCGCCACGTGCATGCGGAACCCGGGCGCGGCGTTTACCTCGCAGATGCCACCGCCGATGCTGCGATAGCTCTCGGTGATGTCCTTGGAAAGAAAGTCGACGCCGCCGACGTCCAACCCAATGGCGCGCACCGCACGCTCGGCCATCTCCCGGTTGTCAGGATGAATGACGTCCGTGACGTCGGTTGCGGTGCCCCCGGTTGACAGATTGGCGGTGGAGCGCAGGTACACGACCTCGCCCTTGGGTGGCACCGACTCGGCCGTAAGTCCGGCGCGCTCGAGCATCTTCAGCGCCTGAGCATCAAGTTCCAGGCGCGTCAGCACCTTCTCATGGCCAACGCCGCGGCGCGGGTCCTGGTTTACGCTCTCGATCAGGGCGGCGATGTCGTGCTCGCCGTCGCCCACCACATGCCCCGGGGTGCGACGGGTGGCGGCGACCAGCTCGCCGTTGACCACCAGCAGGCGGTGATCCTCGCCTTCGAGAAAGGTTTCGACGATGACCGAGCGCGAATGCTCGCGTGCCACGTGGAAGCCCTGCGCCACTTCCGCATCGCCCGTCAGGCGGATCGAGATCCCGCGGCCGTGATTGCCGTTGTAGGGCTTGGTGACCACCGGGAAGCCCATGCGACGCGCGGCGCGCACCGCCTGCGTTTCGTTGTTCACCAGCTCCTGCTGCGGCACCGGCAGGCCGAGGCCAGCGAGGATCTTGTTGGTCTCCTCCTTGTCGCTCGCAAGCTCCACCGAGATGTGCGGAGTACGTCCGGTGACGGTCGCCTGGATGCGCTGCTGGTACTTGCCGTGCCCGAGCTGCACGAGCGACTGATCGTTCAGGCGCAGCCAGGGAATGCCGCGCTGCTCGGCGGCGCGCACCAAGGAGGCGGTCGAGGGGCCGAGTGCGCGTCGCTGGGCAAAGCGGATGAACTGGTCGCGCGCCTCGGGCCAGCTCCAGCCCTCGGGCACGCTGTCGCTCGGACGCAGCTGCGGCGGCAACAGCGAGCTGAGCAGTCGCAGCCCGAGCTC
>DATHLO010000117.1:0-5013 GCA_035488075.1 Steroidobacteraceae bacterium
CTGCTCCATTAACTTTCCGCCTCCGCAGTCACGGCGCTCAGGAGAAATTCCGGCAGGCGCTTCGGTTTTAAGCTCGTTGCATCCACGCACGCCACTCGCACCTGCGCCTCCAGCAACAGCTGTGGCGCCATGCCTGCGGCCGCCGCGCGACGGATCTTCTGCAGGAAGCGCAGCGAGGCCCGGCCTTCGGCCTGCGCGCGGCACGAGACCTCGAGCGCATCATCCAGCCGTGCCGGTGCGCGATAGTCCACCTGCAGGCTCACCACGGTAAAGAGAATCCCCGCATCGCGCGCGAGCGCCTGCTGCGAGTGGCCCTGGGCCCGCAACCACTCGGTGCGCGCGCGCTCAAGAAAGCGCAGGTAATTGGCGTAGTAGACGATCGCGCCGCCGTCGGTATCTTCCCAGTAGACGCGCACCGGCCATGTAAACACCGTCACCGCGGGTCCTCGAACAGCTGCAGCGTCGGGCTCGCGCGCTCGGGCGGCTTGATGCCGAAGTGCAGGTACGAGGCGCGTGTCACCATGCGGCCGCGTGCGGTGCGGATGAGAAAACCCTGCTGGATGAGAAACGGCTCGGTGACGTCCTCGAGCGTCCCGCGCTCCTCGCCGAGGGCGGCCGCGAGACTGTCGATGCCGACCGGCCCCCCGTCGAAGCGCTCGATGATCGCCGTCAGGAGCTTGCGGTCGAGGGTGTCAAAGCCCTCACGATCGACTTCGAGCAGATCAAGCGCCGCGGTCGCGACCGCCTCGTCAATGTGACCGTCGGCGCGCACCTGGGCGTAGTCGCGCACCCGCCGCAGCAGGCGGTTGGCAATGCGCGGCGTGCCGCGCGAGCGCTGGGCGATGCGCCGCGCCCCGCCCTCATCGATCCCCACGGCGAGGATGGCGGCCGAGCGCTTCACGATCCGTTCCAAATCCTCGGTACCGTAAAACTCCAGCCGCTGCACGATGCCGAAGCGATCGCGCAGCGGCGAGGTGAGAAGCCCGGCCCGAGTCGTGGCGCCCACCAGAGTGAAGGGCGGCAGGTTCAGCTTGATCGAGCGTGCCGCCGGGCCCTCGCCGATCATGATGTCGAGCTGATAATCCTCCATCGCCGGGTACAGAACCTCCTCCACGACCGGCGCGAGCCGATGAATCTCATCGATAAAGAGCACATCGCGCGCCTGCAGATTGGTGAGCAAAGCTGCCAAGTCCCCGGGGCGCTCAAGCACCGGACCTGAGGTCTGGCGCAGATTCACGCCGAGCTCGGCGGCAATGATGTGCGCGAGCGTCGTCTTGCCCAGCCCCGGGGGGCCGAAGATCAAGACGTGATCGAGCGCCTCCGCGCGCGCACGCGTGGCGCTGATGAAGATCTCCAGCTGCGCCTTTACGGGCGCCTGGCCGATGTACTCCTCCAGGCGCCGCGGGCGGATGGCACGCTCGACCGCCTCTTCTTCCGCATTGGCCGTGCCGCTGATGATGCGCTCCGCTGTCACGGTTTGGGGGCTCACTCCCGCCCCGCGCTCTGCAGCGCGCGGCGAATCAGTTCCTCGGTGGAGTGTGTACCGGGACCGGCCTCTTTGAGCAAGCGTGTGGCCTCGGCCGGACGGTAACCCAGGGCCACGAGCGCATCGTAGGCTTCCGCCTCCGCGCTCGCCGGGCCGCCAGCAGCAGCCGCACCGGGGCTTGCTTCCGGGGCCGCCAGCCGGTCGCGCATCTCCACGATCAGCCGCTCGGCGGTCTTGCGCCCGATGCCCGGCACGCGCGTGAGGGCGCTGATGTCTTCGTTGTGCACGCACTGATAGAAGTCAGCCACGCTGATCCCGGAGAGCAGCGCCAGCGCAATCTTCGGCCCCACGCCGGAGACCTTGATGAGGCTGCGAAACAGCCGCCGCTCCGCCTCGGTGCCAAAGCCGTACAGCACGTGCGCGTCCTCGCGCACGACCAGGTGGGTCAGCAGGTGCACCTCCGCGCCGAGCCCCGGCAGGTGAAAGAAGGTCGACATCGGCGCCTCGAGCTCGTAGCCGATCCCGCCGACCTCGACGGTCAGCTGCGGCGGTACCTTGGCGAAGATGCGGCCCCGCAGCGAGCCGATCATCGTCCACCCTGGGAGAGGCGCGCGGCGAGCACGGCGAGGGTGCGCGCGTGCGCGTGGCACACGGCCACGGCGAGCGCATCAGCCGCATCCGCACCCGGGGGCTCACTCAAGCCGAGCAGCGTGCGGATCATGTGTGCCACCTGGAATTTCTCCGCCCCACCGCTGCCCACCACCGCAAGCTTGATGGCCCGCGGCGCATATTCGAACACCGGCACCCCCTGCGGGATGGCGCACAGCGCCGCCCCGCGCGCCTGACCGAGCTTGAGGGCGCTATCGACGTTGCGACTCACGAACACGCGCTCCACGGCGACCTCTGCGGGTGCGTGTTCGCACATGAGGGCCTGCAGGCCTTCGAAGATCAGCCGCAGCCGCGCGGTGGGTGCGGCGTGGGCGACGTTCAGGCAGCCGTGCGCCAGCGCGATGAGCTCGTGTCCGCGGCTCTCGATCAGGCCAAACCCGGTGCGGCGCGAGCCTGGGTCGAGTCCGAGGATGCGCACGCTGGCCGCGACACTCAGGCGCGTGGGGCCCCCCTCCGGTTCAAAGCCGCGCCAGGACCTCGTCCGATATCTCGACATTCGAATACACGTCCCGTCTGAGCAGGGTCTGGGCATGATCTGGGCTGCGCAAGGGTAACGGAAAACAATGACTTACGCATTCTCCTGGCGCAATGATCCATGACCCATGCGGGCACGTGGTCGAACCTTCAGCGCTTCAGTGTGTGGGAGTTTCGTCCGCTCAGCGGCGAGAGGTGCGGATTTGCCCGGCGGCTTGAAGACACGAGAAGCTGACGAGTGTCCCGCGAGGCGTTGTCGCGCCTCAGCGGCGGATGTAGTTTTCCAGCTCCTCGATCTGCGTACGCTGCTCGGCGATCACCGCCTTCACCAGATCACCGATCGACACCATGCCGATCACCCGCCCCGCCTCGACGGCCGGCAGATGGCGAACGTGCCGATCTGTCATCAGCTGCATGCAGTGCGACACGGAATCATCGGGCGACACGGTGATCACGGGGGAGCTCATGATGGTGCGCACCGCAGTATCGCTGGACGAGCGCCCGAGCAGGATCACTTTGCGCGCATAGTCGCGCTCGGACACCACCCCGACGAGCTCCGCGCCCTGCATGACCAGCAGTGCCCCGACACGGTGCTCGGCCATTGCCCGGATTGCTTCCAGCACCGCAGCCTCGGGCGCGACCGCATAGATGGCCGCGCTCTTGCCCGCCAAAACCTGCCGCACCGTGCTCATGGTCGACCCCCTTGATTGGGTGAGTCTAATGCTAATGCGCCGCGGCGCCGACCTCCACCACCTTCGCCGTTTCGGCGCTGGGCGCCGCTTCGGGAGGCGACGGCGGTCCCGCACCAACCGCCACCGCGCGACCTGATTTACAAACGGGACAGCACTTCGTCCGATATCTCCACATTCGAATACACGTCCCGCACTTCGTCCAGGTCCTCGAGCGCCGTCAGCAGCTGCACCATCAGTTCGGCGCTCTCCCCGCACAGTTCGAGCGCGGTGGCGGCGCGCTGCGTCACCTCCGCAGTGGCCGGCGCAAAACCGCGGTGCGTGAGTACCGCGCACACCGTGTCGAAGTCGAACGGGTCCGCCAGCACCTCGACGCAGTGGTCGGCGCTGGGCACGACATCCTCCGCGCCGGCCTCGAGCGCCACGCGCATGAGCGCTTCTTCGTCCGTGCCGGGCGGGTAGGTCATGAGTCCCACGGTATTGAACAGGTAGCTCACCGAGCCGTGGGCACCGAGGTTGCCGCCGTGCTCGGCGAAGGCGCGCCGCACCTTGTCGGTCACGTGAGGTCGATCCGCGGTCAGGCAATCCACCATCACCGCCGCGCCCCCGGGGCCGTAGCCCTCATAGCGCACGCTCTCGCAGCCCTCCGCCGGGCGCGCGCGCTGGCGGCCGCGTCTGCGCATTTGCACGCTCTCGCGACGCTGGATGTTAGCCCACTTGCTATGTCCTGCCATGCTCGGACGCCGCGGCAAAAATCAGTCGCGTATGATAGCGGTAATCCTGCGCCGACAACACGTTGCGCAGGACTCCTGCCTGCCAGAGCCGCCCCAGTCGTGGAAACGAGCCTGCTGTGTCCGCCCGAGCTTCGCGCCGCCATCGCGGGCGCGCGCGCGCGGCTGGAGGATTCGGGCGCCGGCGCAGAACTCGCGCACGCCGGCGAGGCGGCGGAGATCATCGGCGGTCTCACCGAAAGCAGCGAGCTGGCGCTGGCGCTTCTGGCGCGCGCCGCGCTCACCCACGGCACGCTCCTGAGCGAACAGGCCGCGGCCGCGCTCGGTGAGGCTCCCACCGCCATCGCGACCGCCCTCATGCGCTTAGGCAATCTCGGACTGCCGCGTGACTGGTCCCCGGAGCGCGGACTCGATACGCGCCAGACCGAGACCTTGCGCAAGATGCTGCTGGCGGTGGTGAGTGATCCGCGCCTGGTGCTCGCGCGTACCGCCGAGGAACTCGTGGCGCTGCGCCACGCACGCAACCTTCCCGCCGCCGAGCGCGCCCGCCGCGCGCTCGAGGCGCGCGCGATCTACGCGCCGCTCGCCAACCGCCTGGGAGTATGGCAGCTGAAATGGGAGCTCGAGGATCTGGCGTTCCGTTACCTCGAGGCGGACGAGTACCGCCGCGTGGCGGCGGCGCTCAACGAGCGGCGCGCCGACCGCGAGCGCTTCATCGAGGGGCTGTGCGAGGCGCTGCGCGCGCAGCTGCAAAGCGCAGGCATCGAGGCGCAGGTGTACGGCCGGCCCAAGCACATCTACAGCATCTACCGCAAGATGCAGCGCAAGCAGCTGGACTTTGCGCAGCTCTTCGACGTGCGCGCGGTGCGCGTGGTGGTGAGCTCGGTACCGGAGTGCTACGCGGCACTCGGCATCGTGCACGGGCGCTGGCCCTACATTCCCGGGGAGTTCGATGACTACATCG
>DATHLO010000118.1:0-2955 GCA_035488075.1 Steroidobacteraceae bacterium
CTGCACTCCGACGGGCACTACAAGGACATGCTCTACTGCGGCAGCGGGGTGTCGAAGGGGTTCGGCCCGAGGCTGGCGATCAGCATGTCGGGCAACGAGGTGTTCAAGGTTGCGGTGAACAAGCTCGGCCTGGCGGTGGACGAGGCGCTGGCGGCGAACGGACTCGACCGCAGTGCGATCGACTGGCTGGTGCCGCACCAGGCCAACATCCGCATCATCCAGGCCACCGCGCGCAAGCTGGACCTGCCGATGGAGCGCGTGATCGTGACCGTGCAGGACCACGGCAACACCTCGGCGGCCTCAGTGCCGCTCGCGCTCGATGTGGCGGTGCGCGATGGGCGTATCCGCCGCGGCGACCTGCTGCTGCTGGAAGCCTTTGGCGGCGGCTTCACCTGGGGCTCGGCACTGATCCGCTATTGAGGGGTGGCGCCGTCCGCCCGGGCGGCCCGTGTCAAACGCATAAAAAAACGCCGCGCGGGTGCGCGGCGTTCATTCGATCGTGGCGACTCGTCTTACTTCGAGACGGACCGCTTGAACATGCGATCAATCTTCTCGTTGGTCGCATCGCAGCACGATTGGCTGGCATGAGCGGCAGCCAGCGCCTGGTTCGCGGTGCTCTGCGCGCCGCTGGCCGCCTGGCCGGCCGACTGGGCGGCACTGTTGGCCTGGTCAGCGGAGCTCTTCGCGGCCGCAACATCGCCCTGCGTCTTGGCCAGCTGAGCCTTCAGGTCCGCAATGTCCGCCTGCAGAGGTTTGATATCCGTACAGGCAGCTAGTCCAACGGCCAATGCCACGGCAGCTGCCGCCTTCACAACACTCGCGCACTTCATAAACGTCCCCTTTGGGTTGTTGATTCGGGATGTCCTGATAACCGATGCGAGTCCGGTGGGCAAGTTCCGCCGTCATCGCCACGCCTAACTGCATCAAATTTGACCCGGGAATGCAACTGCCGGTTGGTACTCTGGTCGTCTTGTCTTCTGATCGCGACACCCGCAGCTGACGCGTGATGTCATGTCAGAAGTGCGGCGCGCCGCAGGCGCGCACGCAGTTACGTCGGGAATTTCCGCTGCGTCAGCGCGCGAGTCGCGTACCGCGCAGACCGGTGTTGCTGCAGGACGGAAGATGCGCGCGCGCGGTCTGACGGCTTCCTTAAGAATTTTTAATTGCTGGCGCCAGTGTTGAGAAGATGCTGCAGATCACGGCAGATCACGTGCGTCAGAGGCGCGGCGTCGCTTTCTTGAGGTGCGCTGCGAAGCTTGGCTTCACTCGCGGTGAGGCGTGGACAAATCCGCGCACGCGCGGTGCGCCGTGGGCTCGGCACGCAAGGTGGGCGGCGTCCTGGTGAGTACCCTCAGGGCGCCTTGGAAAGTGCGCCTCTTGCCGCCGTCCATGATCTGGATATAATCACAGGTACTGTATATTTAGACAGGCAGTTCAGAATGTCCGACCTTACCCCTCGCCAGACACAGATCCTGCGCCTGATCCAGCGTTTCATCGGTGAGAGCGGCATGCCTCCGACGCGCGCCGAGATCGCGCACGAGCTCGGTTTCCGCTCGGCCAACGCGGCCGAGGAGCATTTGCGGGCCCTGGCCCGCAAGGGAGTCATCGCCCTGGTGCCCGGCACCTCGCGCGGCATCCAGCTCAAGGACACCATCCGCGAGCAGATGGGCTTGCCGCTCATCGGCCGGGTGGCCGCCGGTAAGCCCATTTTTTCCGAGGAGAACTTCGAGGCGCGACTGCAGATCGATCCGGGGGTATTTCAGCCGCGGCCGCATTACCTGTTGAAGGTGGTCGGCATGAGCATGAAGGATGCCGGCATCCTGGATGGGGACCTGGTGGCCGTGCACCGCACCTCCGAGGTGCGCAGCCGCCAGATCGTGGTCGCGCGGCTCGAGAACGAGGTCACCGTGAAACGCTACCGCCAGGAAGGCTCCGTCGTGTGGCTGATGCCGGAGAACGCCGAGTTCGAGCCGATCAAAGTGGATCTGAAGGAAGAGCCGCTGCTCATCGAGGGGATCGTGGTGGGGGTGGTGCGCCGCGGGCGTAGCACCTGAGGGCGCTGGCGCGCGCGAAGCGCGCGCTGGTAACTAAATAAGAAGTCTGACCACAATTTGTCCATGAGCTGGCATGGCTGGTGGCGATACCCAACTCGCGCGTTTGCTCGAGCACCCGGCCATCTGGCGCGGCCGCAGTGCCGCGCAGCGCACCGGGCTCGCCACCGGGTTTGCGCCGCTCGATGAGCATCTTCCCGGCAGAGGCTGGCCGCGCACCGGTCTGATCGAGATCCTCGTTTCGCGTTTCGGCAGCGGTGAGCTGGCGTTGTTGCTGCCGGCGCTCGCGGCGCTCACCCGCGCACACTGCGCCCGCTGGTGCGTATGGGTGGACCCGCCGCTGGTGCCCTTCGCCCCGGCCCTCGTCGCGCACGGCATGGTGCTCGAGCGGGTGGCCGTCGTGAGAGGCACACGCCCCCTATGGGCTTTCGAGCAGGCGCTGCGCTCGGGGGCCTGCGATGCGGCGCTCGCCTGGACGCGGCAAGCGCAGCCGCGCGAACTGCGCCGCCTGCAGCTCGCCGCCGAGTGCGGCCGTACGCTCGGGGTGCTGTTTCGTCCGCGGCGCTTCGCCCGCGAGACTTCCGCTGCGGTGATGCGCCTGGCGCTCGAGCCGCGCGATGCCGCGGTGCGCATCACGCTGCTGAAAGGCCCCGGCGCTCGCCGCGGTGAGCTGGAAATTCCCTGGCCCTCCTGAGGCAAACCGCCATGCACCCGCTCACACCTCAAGCCGCCGCCGACACGGCATACGAGCTACCCGCCCCGGCAGCACCCGCGTCCCGGCCGCCCGGCGATCCGGCCGCGGCAGCGTCGCACGCGCTGCGGCCCCTGCCGCGCGCAGCCGCTGCGCAGTTGTGGGCGGCCGTGCATCTGCCCGGGCCCGAAGCTGCGGAAAAACTTGCGCCGC
>DATHLO010000119.1:0-11883 GCA_035488075.1 Steroidobacteraceae bacterium
TCCGAGCGCGCTCAGGTGCGCCGGCAGATCGATGCTGCCGCTTTCCTCGCATGCTTCGATCAGTACCACGCAGCGCGGCAGCGGCACGCGCTGCTCCTTGAGCGCCGCGATCGCGGTGAGGGAGCTGAACACCGCGTAGCCATCGTCCGCGGCGCCGCGCCCGAAGAGTTTGCCGTCGCGGATCACCGGCTCCCAGGGACCCAGGCCGGGCAGCCAACCGGTGAATTCCGGCTGCTTGTCCAGGTGTCCGTAGAGCAGCACGCAGCCGGCGATCTCGCCCGGGACGTCGATCAGCAGCAGCGGCGTCTTGCCGGGCAGCCGTCGTACCTCCACGCGCGCACCCGGCAATGGCTGCGCGCGGCACCAGTCGGCCATGAGCTTGACCGCCGCCTCCATGTAACCGTGCTCTTCCCACTGCGGGTCGAACATCGGCGACTTGTTCGGGATGCGCACGTACGCGGTGAGCCGATCGATGATCGAGTCATCCCAGGTCTTGGCGATCAAGGTGCTCAGGCGCTTAGCATCCATGTTGGAGTCTCATTTTATTTGAATAACCGCTACTTATGTATTTAATCACAGGTCAGTTCGACATGGCATCGACGCCGGGCAGCCCAAACAGCGCCCGCGCGGCGCGGGTGCTGGAGCGCGCGAGCGTTGCGCAGGACTCCCCGCGCGCGCGCGCGACCGCGGCGGCGATGTGCGCAAGATACGCCGGTTCGTTGCGCCGCGAAGCGGGCTTGGGCTGCAGGTCCCGCGGCAGAAGATACGGGCCATCGGTCTCGAGCAGCAGCCGTTCGGGCGGGATGAGGGGCATCAGTTGCACGAGGTGCGTGCCGCGGCGCTCATCGCAGATCCAGCCGGTGATGCCGATCGCAAGTCCCAGCGCGAGGTAGCTGCGCAGTTCCTCCGCCGCACCGGTAAAGCAGTGGGCCACGCCGCGCCAGGCGGGGGCGTGTTCGCGCAGAATCGCGACGAAGTCGGCATGTGCATCGCGCTGGTGCAAAAAGAGCGGCTTGCCAAGTTCCTGCGCCAGTGTGAGCTGGCGGTGAAAGGCCTCCTGCTGTGCCGCGTGCGGGGAGTAGTTGCGGAAATAATCCAGCCCGCATTCCCCGACGGCCACCACTTGCGGCGCGCGCGCCAGTTCTCTGAGCTCACCCAGGCGCTCCGCGCTCAGTTCGTTCGCGTGATGCGGGTGCACGCCGGCCGTGGCGAACAGGCGCTGCGGGTGCGCACGTGCCAGTGCGATCGCCTGCACCGTACTCGCCAGGCTTGATCCGGTGACGATCAGCTGTGCGACACCGGCGGCGTGCGCGCGCGCGAGCACCGCTTCGCGATCGGCATCGTAGCTGTCGTGCCCAAGGTTGATGCCGATATCGATGAGGGAGCTATCCGCTGCAGCGGCGGGCGACGGTGGGGCTATGTTATGTTCCTGCATCTAGCGCGTATTCTACTGAACGGGGGCATCTTGCAACGGCGGTCTGAATCTTCGGCGCATGGGTTGCGCGGCGCTCCTGTCTGGGCGGTGCTCGCGTTCATGGCGGCCGGGGCGCGCGCCGATGAGACGCAGTGGCGCGATATGGAAAGCCGCATCCAATACGGTTACTACACGGAAGACAGCCGCGCGCTGCAGAACCTGCAGGCGGGACTGGCCGTGGACGAATCCCACGACCAGCTGCGCGGCTACTACGCCGCGTTGGTCGCCTGGCGCCTCGCCCAGCTGGCCCTACAGCATCCGGCGCCCCAGGCTGCCTCGCCGGGGCAGCTCGCGCAGCGCTGCGTGAGCGCGCTCGATGGCGTGCTCGAGGCGCAGGCCGATTATGCGGAGGCCCTGGCGCTGCGCGCGGCCTGCCTTGGGCTGCCGCTGGCGGCAGGGGGCCTGCACGCCCCGTTCGCCGGTCGCAAGCCGCGCAAGGACATCGAGCGCGCGCTGCAGCTGGCGCCGCGCGATCCGCGCGTGCTGCTGCTTGACGCGCTGGGCGACTACGAGCTGCCGCCGGCGCTTGGCGGCAACAAGGAGCGTGCGCTCGTGAAGCTGCGGGCGACGGTGGCGGCCTTCGAGCAGGAGCGCACCTCGACCGAGCCGCTGCCCGGGTGGGGCGCAGCCGAGGCGTACCTGTTTCTCGGGCGCAGTCTGTTCGAGCACGGGGATGCGGTGGCCGCACGCGATGCGCTGGAGCATGCGCTGCTGCTCGCGCCGCAGTACGTGCCAGCGCGGGCGCTGATGGCGAAAATCACCTCGGGCTGACGCAAAACCGGCCCCCGCTGGGCTGCAATTCTGACATTTTCCACCGCCAGCGGCTGGCGGCCGCACAGCGCCCGCAGCACGAGCGTACTGTATAGCTCGACGCGACCGGAAACCCCGGGCGGCTATGTTATCTTTGCGCGCCTTCGCCTGCGGATCTCCAGCGGATGTCCTCGGAAAATGACAACAAAGCGCTGCTGCAGCAGCTGCGTATCGATCGCACGGAAGGCGAGCCGGCCACCTCGCGCCTGCGCCGCTCCTGGCTCATCGGCGCTGCCCTGGGCGTACTCGTGCTGCTGGGCGTGGGCTGGTGGGCGTTCGCCGGTGCCAAGGCCCTCGCCGTGCATGTCGCCGCCGCGCGCCCCATGCCGGATGGCGCCGCGGGCGCCTCCGTGCTCGATGCCACCGGTTACGTGACCGCGCGCCGCGAGGCGACGGTGTCGGCGCAGATCACCGGCACCGTCACCGCCGTGCTCATCGAGGAGGGTGATCACGTCAAGCTCGGTCAGGTGATCGGGCGTCTGGACGACACCGCCCAGCGCGCCGCGCTGGCGCAGGCCCAGGCCGCACTGAATTCGGCGCAGGCGCAGCTCACCCAGGACCAGGTGCAACTCGAGCAGAGCGTTCGCGACCTGAAGCGCGCCGAAGGTCTCGTCCAACGCAGCCTGGTCTCCGAGCAGGCCGTCGAGCAGGCGCGCACGCAGGTCGACGCGCAGAGCGCGCAGGTGCTCGGGCAGCGCCGGCAGATTGATCTGGCGGCCGCGAATCTGCGCTCCGCGCAGGTGCAGCTCGATTACTGCACGGTACGCGCGCCCTTCACCGGCGTGGTGATCGCCAAGTCCGCGCAGGTCGGGGAGATCATCTCGCCTTTTTCCGCGGGCGGCAGCTTTACCCGCACCGGCATCGGTACGATCGTGGACATGGATTCGCTCGAGATCGAAGTCGACGTCAACGAGGCCTACATTAACCGCGTGCAGCCGGGCCAGCCGGTCGAATCGGTGCTGAACGCCTATCCGGACTGGAGGATCCCCTCGCACGTCATCGCCATCATCCCCACGGCGGATCGTTCCAAGGCGACCGTGAAGGTACGCATCGGGCTGGATGCGAAGGACGATCGCATCGTGCCGGACATGGGTGTGCGCGTCTCGTTCCTCGAGGAGAAAAAACCTGCAAGCGAGGCGCAGGCGCCCCCCAAGGGGGTGCTGGTGCCGCTCGCCGCGATTCGCACCGCCGGGGATCAAAATGTCGTCTACGTGCTGCAGGACAAGAAGGCGCAGCAACGCACCGTGACACTCGGTGGCACCCTGGGGGATGCGCGCCAAGTGCTCACTGGGCTTGCCGTCGGAGAAACAGTGATCGTCGATCCGCCGCCCGGGCTGACCGACGGCGCATCGGTGCGCGTGGCGAAGTCATGAGAGGCAAGGCAACAGTTCAATACCCGTCAGAGGCGAGGAGCTTATGAGCGAACCTATGGTTGCGGTCCGCAACGTCACTAAGGTGTACCAGCGCGGCCAGCAGAAGGTGGAGGTTCTGCACGGACTCACACTCGAGATTCCCAAGGGCGACTTCGTGGCGCTCATGGGTCCCTCAGGGTCCGGCAAGACGACGCTGCTGAATCTGATCGGCGGCCTCGATCAGCCCACCGCCGGGGAGGTGCTGGTGGGGGGCAAGCGCATCGACAAGCTCCCCAGCGGGGAGCTGGCGCACTGGCGCGCCCACAACGTCGGCTTCGTATTCCAGTTCTACAATCTGATGCCGGTGCTCACCGCCGAAGGCAACGTCGAGCTGCCACTGCTGCTGACCAAGCTCACCGCCGCGCAGCGCAAGAAGAACGCGGCCGTGGCGTTACAGGTGGTCGGTCTCGCCGATCGCGCCAAGCACAAGCCGCGCGAGCTCTCCGGTGGGCAGGAGCAGCGCGTCGCGATCGCGCGGGCGCTGGTTTCGGACCCGCAGCTGCTCGTGTGCGATGAGCCCACGGGTGACCTCGACCGCAAGACCGCGGACGAGATCCTCGGCTTGCTGCAGGTCCTGAACCGCGAGCACGGCAAGACGATTGTCATCGTGACCCACGATCCGAAGGCGGCCGAGTTCGCACGTCGCACCCTGCATCTGGAGAAGGGGCAGCTGCTTGAGCAGGCGGCCTGACTTCAGCGGAAGGTGACCCATGACCAAGAGCGGTTTCGTCATCGCAAATCTGTTCCGCAAGCGCACGCGCACGATCCTGACACTGTTGTCGGTGATCATGGCGTTCCTGCTGTTTGGTTTGCTGCAGTCGATCAACTCGATGTTCAACGCCGGTGCCGACTTTGTCGGCGCGACGCGCCTCATTACCCAGGCGCGCGTCTCCTTCACCACGGCACTGCCGATCAGCATGCTGCCCAAGCTCGAGGCCGTGCCGGGAGTGGCGCGCGTGGCCTACTGGCAGTGGTTCGGCGGCGTGTGGCAGGAGAATACCCAGCTCATCGTGTTTGCCGCCGACCCGCTGCGCCAACGCGACGTGTATCCGGAGTACCTGATGCCGGATGAGCAGTGGCAGGGGTTCGCCAAGATCCGTACCAGCATGATCGCCGGCAAGCAGATGGCGGATCAGTACGGCTGGAAGGTGGGCGAAAAGATCCCGATTTCCTCCAACATCTACCCGCAGAAGAACGGCAGTAAGTCCTGGGTGTTCGACCTCGTGGGCATCTTCGATGGCAAGGACGACGACGCCAAGAAGCGCACCAACCAGGCCTTCATCAACTACGACTACTTCGATGAGGCCAATCAGTTCGGCAAGGGACGCACGAATTTCTTCATCCTCAAGCTCACCGACAGCAACCAGGCGGCGGCGGTCAGCAAGACCGTGGACGCGATGTTCGAGAACTCCCCCGACGAGACCAAGACCCAGACGGAGAAGGACTTCAACGTCGGCTTCGTCAAGCAGATTGGCGACATCGGACTCATCGTGCGCTGGATCCTGTTCGCGGTGTTCTTTACGCTGCTGCTCGTGGTCGGCAACACCATGGCGCAGAGTGTGCGCGAGCGCATTCCGGAGCTCGCCGTGCTGAAGACGCTCGGATTCTCCGACGGCAGCGTGCTCGGCTTCGTGTTCGCGGAAGCCTTCGCGTTGTGCCTGTTTGGCGGGCTGGTGGGGCTCGGGCTTGCGACCTTCGCCGGTGCGGCGGTCACGAAGGGCACGGGCAATCAGTTTCCGGTGTACGTGGATGTCAGGGTATGGCTGATCGGCATTGCCGCCATTGTGCTGATGAGCCTTGCGGTGGGACTGCTGCCGGCGCTGCGTGCGCAGCGCCTGAAGATCGTGGACGCGCTGGCCGGTCGCTAGGCGCAAGGAGATCACACAGTGTTGCGCCAGGCGTTAGCCATTACCGGCCTCAATATCCGCAGCATCCCGGAGCGCTGGGCCCCCTCGCTCGTCATCGTCATCGGCCTGGCGGGCGTCGTGGCCGTGTTCTGCGCACTGCTTGCCATGGCGGCAGGCTTCACAGACACGCTGAAAGCCACCGGACGCGACGATGCGGCCATCATCATGCGCGGCGGGTCCGATGCGGAACTCAATTCCGGGCTGGACCGCACACAGACCGACATCATTGAGGAGGCTCCGGGCATCGCCGCCGGCGCCGACGGCAAACCCGAGGCCTCCGCGGAGGTGATGGTCATTGCTGAACTGGTCAGAAAGGACGACAAGAACAGCGGCGCCAACATCACGGTGCGCGGGGTCGAACCGACCGCCTTCACGCTGCGACCGAAGCTTAAGATCGTCAACGGGCGCAACTTCACCCCGGGCCTACGCGAGCTGATCGTCGGTTCCGGGGTGTTGCGACAGTTCCAGGGGGCCGAGATCGGCAAGGTACTGCGCATGCGCGGCTCGGACTGGACGGTGGTCGGGGAGTTCGAATCCGGCGATGCGCACGAGAGCGAGCTGTTGACCGACATCAACGTGGCGCGCACGACCTTCCAGCGCACCGGCTCAAGCTCGGTACTCGCCGCGCTCGATGGCGCCGGCGGGTTTGAGAAACTCAAGAGCGCCCTGGCGGCCGACCCGCGCGTGAACGTCGATGTGGTGCGCGAGCGCGATTACTTCAGCGGCCAGACCAAGCAGTTCCGGCAGACCATCGGTCTGCTCGCCGGCATCGTCACCATCATCATGGCGCTCGGTGCCATCTTCGCAGCGCTCAACAGCATGTACGCGGCCGTCGCCGCGCGCGGCAAGGAGATCGCTACGCTGCGGGCGATCGGTTTTGGCGGCCTGCCGGTGCTCGTCTCGGTGATGATCGAGTCGTTGCTGCTCGCGCTCGTCGGCGGCATCCTCGGCGCGCTGTTTGCTTACGTGTTCTTCAACAATCTGTCGGTGTCGACCCTGGGTCAGAACTTCACGCAGGTGGTGTTCAGCTTCAAGGTCACCCCGCAGCTGGTCATAGAGGGACTGATCATCGCCGTCACGATCGGCATGGTCGGGGGATTGCTGCCCGCGATCCGCGCCGCGCGCCTGCCGGTGACGACCGGCCTGCGGGAGCTGTAGGCGCGCCGCGCGCCTAGAGGCGCGCGAGCGCGGCGCACAGCGCGTCGACTTCGCCCTCGGGCTGGTCCCAGGAGATCACCAGGCGCGCCTCGCCGTGGTGCGGTGGCCCCCAGTCATAGAACTCGAAGCCGGCCTCGCGCAGGCGCTGGCGCCGCTCGAGGCCAAAGCGCACGAATATTTCGTTGCCCTCGACCGGGTGCAGCAGGTCCGCCGCCGCGGCCGCGTGCGCCACGCGCTGCGCGAGCGCGTTGCTGCGCTGGGCGTTGCGCTTCCACAGACCGGTCTCGATGTAAGCGAGGAGCTGCGCGGCGATGTAGCGCGACTTGGAGAACAGGTGGCCGGCGCGCTTGCGCCGCAGCTCGAAGTCGCGCACCAGCGCTAAGTCGAAGAACACGACCGCCTCGGCGGCCAGCGCGCCGTTCTTGGTGGCGCCGAAGGAGAGCACGTCGACCCCGCAGCGCCAGGTGATCGCGGAGGGGTGGCAGTCGAGGAAAGCGACGGCGTTGGCAAAGCGTGCCCCGTCCATCTGCACCTTCAGCCCGCGCCCGTGGGCCAGTTCGCACAGCTGGCGCAGTTCCCCCGGGCGATAGACGGTGCCGAATTCGGTCATCTGGGTGAGCGAGAGGGCGGCGGGCTGCACGCTGTGCAGACCTACGTTCACGGACGGGTGATCCGCGAGCGCCTGCGCAAAGGTTTCAGGTGCGATGCGCGCGTGCGCGCCTGGCAGCAGAGCAAGCTGCGCCCCACCGGAGAAGAAGGCCGGGGCACCGCATTCGTCGGTCTCGATGTGGGCGTCGCGATGGGCGAACACGGCTCCATACGGCGGGCTGAGCGTGGCGAGACTCAGGGAGTTCGCCGCGGTGCCGGTCGCGACCGCGAAGGCGCGCACTTCGGTGCCGAAGTAATCGCTGAAGCAGCGGTTGAGGCGCCCCGTCCACTCGTCATCGCCGTAGCTGTGGACCCGGCCGTGATTGACCGCCGCCAGCGCCGCCAGGATCTCCGGGCAGGCGGTAGAGGTGTTGTCGCTGAGAAATTGCACGCGTGCTACTCCGGAACGATCGTAAGGTCACTCGATGCGCCAGCGGAACGACCAGGCGCCGAAGGCGAGAAAGCCGAACGCGGTGGCGGCAAGATACAACAGGTGGGGCGCAATCGCTCCCAGGCCGGCGCCATCGAGCATCACGGCGCGCGCCGCATCGAGTGTGTGCGTCAGGGGAAAGATATGGGCGACCCATTGAATCCAGCGCGGCGAGCCCTCGAGCGAGAACCAGATGCCCGACAGCAGCATCATCGGCCAGGTGAGTATGTTAAGCAGTCCGCCGACGAGTTCCTCGCTGGAGAAGCGCGCCGCGATGGTGAGTCCGAGGGCCACCATCGAGAGCGCACTCAGGATCGCCACCAGCAGCAGCAGGATGAAGCTGCCGGCGTTGTGAAAGCCGATGATGGTGCTGATGCCGACGTACAGGATCACCGTGACGAACAGGATGAGGGCGAGGCGCGAGAGTACCTGCGCGCCCAGGAATTCGAATGCGCTGAGCGGGGTAGCGTGCAGGCGCTTGAGGAAGCCGCTCTTGCGGTAACGCACCACCACGTAACCGACCCCGAACAGGCAGCTGAACATCATGTTCATGCCGAGAATGCCGGGGAAGAGCCAGTCGACGTAGCGCAGCCCGGCGCCGGCGACGGTCTCACGCTGGGCGTGCGGATCGGCGGCGAGCAGCAGCTTCTCGACGATGTAGCCCTTGGGCGAGTCGGTGTTCACCCAGTAGCGCAGTGGCGGCTGCAGCTGCAAAAGCAGGTCGATCTGCTGGTGGGTGAGCTTGTGCAGGCCGGTCGCCTCATCCGGCTCGGGGACGAACTGCACGTAGCGCTCGCGCAGGAACGCATCCGCCTGCGGGTCAATGTGCGCCGTCACCACCCCCACCTTGAACAGGGGCCGCTCGGGGCCGCCGAACACGAAGCCCATGCCGATGACGAGCATGAGCGGCAGCAGGGTGGTGAAGAGCAGCGTGCCGCGGTCGCGCAGGAACTCGAGGTTGCGTGCGTGCAGCACCGAGAGCATGCGCTTGATCACGGGCGCAGCTCCGAGCCGGTGAGTTCCAGGAACAGGTCCTCGAGATTGGGGGGGCGGATGCGCAGATGCGCGAGCGGTACGCGCGCCTCGAGCAGCACCCGCAGAGTGCTCTCCAGGTCGTGGGTGCTGATTTCCACCCGTTCCGGGCCTTCGATCACGGTCAGCCCCAGTCCGTGCGCTTCGGGCGGGAAGTCCTGACGCGGCAGCTCGAGCATGACCTCCGCGAAGTGCTCGTGCAGGAGCTTGCGCGGCGGTCCCATCGCCACGAGGCGACCGCGGTCCATGATGGCGATCTCATCGCACAGCAGTTCGGCCTCGTCCATGTAGTGCGTGGTGAGGATGATGGTCTTGCGGCGCGCCTTGATCGACTCGACCAGTTCCCAGAAGCTGCGGCGCGCCTGCGGATCCAGGCCCGTGGTCGGCTCATCCAGGAACAGTACCGCCGGGTCGTTCACGAGAGCGATGGCGAGCAGCAGACGCTGCTGCTGACCGCCGGAGAGCTTGCGGCTGTCGCGATTGGCAAGCTTCTCGAGCGCGCACAGGCGGATCACCTCCTCGACGTCCAGACCGTGCGCGTACAGCCCGCGGAAGAGGGCGATGCTCTGGCGCACCGTGAGGAAGTCCTGCAGCGCGGTCTTCTGGAAGAGGATCCCCGCGTCCTCGCGAAAGCGCCCACCGAGCGGCTCGCCGCGGTAGCGCACTTCCCCGGAGGTCGGCGGCAGGATGCCCTCCATGATCTCGATCGTGGTGGTCTTGCCGGCGCCGTTCGGCCCGAGGAGGCCAAAGCAGATCCCCTCGGGCACGCTGAACGACACCCCCGCCACGGCCGTGGTGGACGGGTACTCCTTGACGAGGTCGCGGACTTCGAGGACGGGTGCGCTCACGGTGAGGGGAAATCGCTGGCCAACACTGGCGCGCGATCGTAGCGGATTCCGCCCGCCGCCGCCTCGGCTTTGGCCCGGCGGTTGCCGTGCGGTGCGCGACGTGTACCATCCGTGCTCATGGCTACCGGACCGTATGACAAATCCGAGCGCGTCGAGCTCGCCGATGAGGCGGTGCACTGGGATCTGGGTGCCTCGCTCTCCTACGGCGAGTACCTGCAACTGGACAAGCTGCTCGCCGCGCAGCGGCCGCTCTCGAGCGAGCACAACGAGATGCTCTTCATCATCGTGCACCAGGTGTCCGAGTTGTGGATGCGTCTGATGCTGCACGAGCTGACGGCCGCGCTGGCCTGCGTGCGTCAGGACGATCTGGGTCCGGCGCTGAAGATGCTGGCGCGCATCTCGCGCACGCAGACGCAGCTGATCACCGTGTGGGACGTGCTCTCGACCATGACCCCGTTCGAGTATTCCGCGTTTCGCAGCGCGCTCGGGCGCTCATCGGGCTTCCAGTCGCTGCAGTACCGGCTGCTCGAGTTCCTGTTCGGCAACAAAAACGCCGACATGGTGGCGGTGCACCAGCGCGATCCGCAGGCCTACGAGACCCTCAAGCGTGCACTTGAGTCGCCGTCCCTTTACGACGAGGTGCTGCGCCTGCTCAGCCGCCGCGGCTACGAGATTCCGGCCGACTACCTCACGCGTGATTTCAGTCAGCCGTATCGGGCGAGCAAGCAGGTCGCCGGCGCATGGCTCGGGGTCTATCACAATGCCGATAAGGGTTGGGATCTGTACGAGCTCGCCGAACGCCTGGTCGATCTTGATCACAACTTCCAGCTGTGGCGTGCCCATCATCTGAAGACCGTCGAGCGCATCATCGGCTACAAGGCCGGGACCGGAGGTACCGGGGGCGTCTCTTATCTCGCCAAAGCGCTTGAGCTCAAATTCTTTCCGGAGCTGTGGCAGATCCGCACTTCAATGTAGTTGGGCGCGCCCAGCCGCGGCGCCCCTAGCGCCAGGTGGCCGTCGGGATGCCATAGCGCCGGGCCAGTTTGCGGGCCCCCGCATTGCCGTTCACCAGCAGCGGTCGTTCGACCATGCGCAGGTGCGGCAGATCAGACGCCGCGTTGCCGTAGGCGGCGAACACCTGACCTGGGTGCGCGCCGCGCAGCCGCTCCAGGCAGCGCACTTTCTCTTCGCCGCGACGGTTCGGGGTACTAAGGTAACCGAGGAGCGTATCCGCATTCCAGGTGAGGCCCGTGCACAACACCTGCGCGAAGCCGAGCGCCTCACCCACCTGCGGCACGAAAAGTTCCGGACTCGCACTTAAGAGCACCAGATAGTCCCCGTCGGCGCGGTGCTGAGCCACCCGCTGGAGGGCGTCGCTTAAGGCGCCGTGTTTGAGGAGCTGGGCCACGAAGCGGGCCGTCCAGGCTTCAAGCTGCGCGCGCTGCGCGCCCCCGAGCGTGGCGCGAATGAGTGCGGACTTGAGCGTCCCGTGATCCGCGCGTCCGGCGATGAAACGCACGCACTCGGGCAGCAGCGCGAGCAGCCACGGCAGCCGCCACGGCCGGTAGCGCACGAGAAATCCCCACACGTAGGGCAACAGCGTGTCGCGGCGGGTGATCGTGCCGTCGAGGTCGAATACCGCCACCAGCGGTGCGTGTGCGCCGGGGGGTGTTTCCGGGCGCTGCACCACCGGCTCGTCCGGCTCGGTCAGGCTGCGCCACCGCCGCTCGCGGCGAGCTGCCGCAGCACGAACTGCAGAATGCCGCCGTGGCGGTAGTACTCGCGCTCCTTGGGCGTATCGATGCGCAGGCGCACGGTAAACTGGACCGGCTTGCCCTTCTCCGGGGTCGCCGTGACCTTCACCTCGCGCGCATCGGCGTCGCTTAAACCCTCGAGCGCGAACACCTCGCGGCCGGTGAGACCGAGCGATGCTGCGCTCTGCCCGCGCTCAAACTGCAGCGGCGCGACTCCCATGCCGATGAGGTTCGAGCGATGAATGCGCTCGAAGCTCTCCGCGAGCACCGCCTTCACGCCCAGGAGCATCGTGCCCTTGGCGGCCCAGTCGCGCGAGGAGCCGGTGCCGTACTCGCGACCGGCCAGCACCACGAGCGGCGTGCCTTCCTTCTGGTAGCGCATGGCGACGTCGTAGATGGAAGCCTGCTCG
>DATHLO010000120.1:0-7003 GCA_035488075.1 Steroidobacteraceae bacterium
CACCGAAACGCTCAGCATCTGCGCGAAGCTGCCATCCGGTTATCAGCGCGATCTGCAGCTGCTGAAGTTCCCGCTGTTCCGCGGCATCGATCTCGCCCTGGCGACGCTTGCGATCCTGCCGCCGGCCATCGAGGCACTCGCCTTTCGCCCCGCGGCGATCCGGCTGGATCCGGCGATTCATGCCGCCGAAGAAGCCAACCGCCTCGTGATGACGGAGGGCATTCCGTTTCGCGAGGCCTACCGCCGCGTCGCAGCGGCCCTCGAGGAGTAGAAAGCCACGCGGCGCCTGCGCACCTTGCGCCCCCGCGGGCCGCAGGGCAGGCTTGCGGCGCGCCACTCAGGGGAAGTGAATGACGAAAGTGCTCGGAATTTCCGGCAGTCTGCGCCGCGGCTCGCACAACAGCGCACTGCTGCGCGCGGCGACGACCCTGATGCCCGAGGGCGCGACGCTCGAAGTGGCCACCATACGCGGCATTCCGCTCTACGACGCGGACATCGAGGCGCAGGGGATTCCGGCGACGGTGGCGCAACTGAAGGAGGCGGTCGTGGCGGCGGATGGGGTACTGCTCGTCACGCCCGAATACAACAACAGTATTCCCGGGGTCTTCAAGAATACGATCGACTGGCTGTCGCGCCCGGCCGCGGATGCGCGGCGCGTCTTTGGCGGCCGCCGCTTCGCCCTCATCGGCGCCTCGCCGGGCGCGTGGGGCACGACCTTGAGCCAGAGCGCCTGGCTGCCGGTGCTGCGCACGCTCGGCGTGCAATTGTGGACCGGCGGGCGCCTCATGGTGGCCCGCGCCGGCAACGTGTTCGATGAGTCCGGCGCGCTCAAGGACCCCGCCATTGAGGACCAGCTGAAGCAGTTTCTCGCCGGCTACGTGGCGTTCCTGCGGCGCACGCCGCCGCCGATGTAACCGGGGCGTGCCTTACGGTTGTGACTGCGCCTGCGGGGCCGCGCGGGCGAAGGCGGGCAGACTCCCCAGGTACTCGCAGATCGCCCGCAGCCGCGGATAGGGTTCGACGTCGCAGCGCTCGCGCCGCGCGTTGGCCATCTGCGGCACCATGAAGACATCCGCGACAGTGACGGCGTTGCCGAACATGTGACGGCCATCGCCGCTTAAGTCGCGCACCTCCTGCTCGAGCGCCGTAAAGCCGCGCGCGATCCAGTGCGCGTACCAGGCGTGCACTTCGGCGTCGCCGTGCGCCAGCGGGTCGCGCAGGTAATTCAGTACGCGCAGGTTGTTGAGCGGATGGATGTCGCAGGCGATGGCGAGCGTCAGTGCGCGCACCTGCGCGCGCGCCGCCGGCGCCTGCGGCAGCAGCGGCGGCGCCGGGTGCGTCTCCTCGAGGTACTCGATGATGGCGAGCGACTGGCGCACCACGGTATCGCCATCGACAAGCACCGGCACGAGTCCCTCGGGATTGAGGGCGAGGAACTCCGCGGTGCGCTGCGCACTCACCGGCGCACGCAGATCGACCGCCACCGATTCGTAGGTGAGGCCCTTGTAGTTGAGCGCAATGCGCGCGCGGTACGAGGCGGAGCTGCGGAAATAGCCGTAGAGCTTCATCGCCATTCACCCCGCGGCCGCGGCTGCGACGCTGTGCTGCAGCACCTCGAGTCCCTCGACGCCGCCCACGACGCGGTCGCCGACCTTCAGCGCGCCCACCCCCGCGGGGGTGCCGGTGAAGATCAGATCCCCGGCGCGCAGTTCGTACAGCCGGGAGAGCGCGGCGATGATGTGCGGCACGTCCCACAGCATCTGACTCACATCCGACTCCTGGCGCAGCACGCCGTTGACCTCAAGCCAGATGCGCCCGTGGGTCGGATGGCCGGCGGCGGCGGGCCGGATGGCCGCGAGCGGCGCGGAACAGTCGAAACCCTTGGCGGCATCCCAGGGCTGGCCGTGCGCCTTGGCGGCGGCCTGCAGATCCCGGCGCGTCAGGTCGTTGCCGGCAGCGTAGCCGAACACGTGATCAAGCGCCCGCGCGACGGCGATGTCGCGCCCGCCGCTGCCGAGCGCCACGACCAGCTCGATCTCGTGCTGCAGGTTGGCGGTCGCCGGCGGATAGGCAACCGCTGCGCCGTTGGCGACCACGGCGTCCGCGGGCTTGGTGAAAAATACCGGGGGCGCGCGCTCGGGCTCCGCGCCCATCTCACGCACGTGATCGGCGTAGTTGCGCCCGACGCAGTAAATGCGGTGCACCGGAAAGCGCCGCGGTGTTGCGGCCACGGCAACGCTCGGCGTCGGCGGCGGTGGGAAACAAAAAGCGTTCATCGCACTGACATCACGGCCCACCCCTTTCGGGTGCAGATTGCCACTGCGCAAACGGCTAGACTAGCTTTATGAGCATCTGGCAGGCGGCCACCACCCCGGAGTTCCTCACCGAGCGCGGCAGCAAGAGCCTGCCCGGGCACCTCGGCATCCGCATCACGGAGATCGGCCCGGATTACCTGCGCGCCACCATGCCGGTGAACGCGCACACGCACCAGCCCTTCGGGGTGCTGCACGGGGGCGCCTCGGTGGCGCTCGCGGAAACCGCCGGCAGTATCGCCGCGATGCTGTGCGTCGATTCGGAGCAGTACCTGGTACTCGGCCAGGAGATCAACGCCAATCACCTGCGGGCGGTGTCTGCAGGCACGGTGACGGCGACGGCACGCCCCTTTCACATCGGCACACGCAGTCAGGTGTGGTCGATCGAGATCCGCGATGAGAGTGAGCGGCTGGTGTGCGTCTCACGCCTCACCATGGCGGTGGTCGAACGGCGTCCCAAAACATAACAACGCGAGGTAAGCCATGAGCGATCCGATGCCTTCCATGACCGCCGATGCGCCGCGCGTCGACGAATCCCTGATCACGTACACGCACGTGATCTACGCGCTGCACGCGCTCGCGGTGCTGATCGGCATCACCACCGTGCACACGATCGTCTTCAGTTTCGTGGGTGGCCTGCCATCGATCATCGCGGTCATCATGAACTATGCGCGCCGCTCGGCGACCGTCGGCACCTTCCTCGAGTCCCACTTCCGCTGGCAGATCCGCACCTTCTGGTTCGCGCTGCTGTGGGCGCTCGTGGCCGTCGTCCTGTTCATGACGATCATCGGCATCCCGTTCGCCTTCCTCGGGGTCTTTGCGCTCGGTATCTGGATCATCTATCGCGTGGTGCGTGGCTGGCTCGCGCTGCGGGACAGACGACCGATGTACGTGTGAGAGGCGCGACGCTCATCCTCGCCGCTGCGCTGGCGCTGCTCGCGGCCTGCGGGCAGAAGGGTCCGCTGTATCTGCCGGACAAGCAGGCGGCCGTGGTGACGAGCGCGCCCGCCCCGGCGCCGGTGCCGCCTGTGCCCGCAGCGCCCAAGAAGACGACGGACAAGGACCAGGACGGGGACGCGGCGCCGCCGCAGTAGGCGTGTGTGGGCGGATCAGGCGCGCAGCAGGCCGCGCAGCGGCTTGGCGGCCGCGCTGTCCGGAAAGACGCTGTCCTCGAGCGTGCGCGGCGGCACCAACAGGTGCTCGGCGAGAATGCCCTTGAAGACGGTGCGCAGATCGAGCGTGGCGGCGACATCGCGCCCCTGGTACAGCGCGCGCGCGGAGAGGCCCGGCCAGTCCGCGATCACGCGGCCGCCGGCCACCGCACCGCCGAGGAGGAAAGCCGCCGCACCGGTGCCGTGATCCGTGCCGCGCGTGCCGTTGACGGCGGCGGTACGCCCGAACTCCGTCACGAGCAGCACCACCGTATCGGCCCACGCCGGCCCGAGTTCCTGCTTGAGGGTCGCGAGGCCCTTATCGAGCGCCCCGAGACGCCCGGCCAGTTGTCCCTCGGCACCGCCCTCGTTGGCGTGCGTATCCCAGCCGGTGGTGTCGAACACGGCCACGCGCGGGCCCCGCTCCTGGCGCAGAAATCCGGCGGCGGCAGTGACGATCTGGGTGTAGCGGGCGCCGTAGGGCTGCGCCGGCCCGCCCGCGGGCGTGACGGCCGCTGCCGTGCCGGCCTGCGGCGCGCGCGGCTCCCCCGCGCTCATGGCGGCGGGTTCCTCCGCGGACACCATGGCATCGGCTGCGAGTGCATCCGCGAGCCGCACCGACAGCAGCGGGTCCTTCGCATACAGGTCGGTGATGCGGGCCAGCGTCTCCTCATCGAGCGCGCTCATCTTGGAGGGTGACCACGAGGTCACCTCCGCCGGCCCGCGCATGATGAGCGGCACGTTCTGACCGAGGGCGACGCCGGCTTCCCGCGACACCGGGCCCGGCAGCTGCACCAGTGCGCGGTTGAGCCAGCCGGTCTGCAGCGCGTGTGCCCGTAGCGAGCCGTTCTCCAGCACATCCTGGCCGTCAAAGTGCGAGCGCTCGCGATAGGGGCTGGCGACGGCGTGCAACACGATGAGCTCGCGCGCGCTGTAGCACTGCCCGAGAAACCCCAGTGACGGATGCAGCCCGAAGAAGCCGTTCAGCGGCAGCACCCCGCCCGTCGCACCCGGCGCGCGCAGCGCGACGTCGCGCCTGAGGCTTGCGTAGTCCGGGTCGCCGTACGGGGGGACCGCGGCCAGCCCGTCGAGCGCGCCGCGCAGGATCACGAGCACGAAGCGTGACTTGCGCTCGCCGACGCCGGCGAACGCCAGGCGCCTGGTGAGGAAGGCCCCGCCGGCGGCGAGGGCGGTGAGGTTCAGAAACTCGCGTCTTTTAAGGGCTGACATGGCTCTGGCTTCCTTGGCCGCTAGCGGCGCATGAACTCGGGCGCGGCCAGCAGCAGCGTGACCGCCTGCGCAGCACTCGAGGCACGTGCGACCGCGGTGCGCGTCGCCTCACTCAGGTTGGCGCCGAGCAGCTGCGGGGCGCGCTCGAGCGCATCGAGGCGGCTGCCCAGACGCGCGCCCACCGCGTCCGCCCATTCAATCCGTTTCATCAGGGCCGAGGCGCCGTCCCAGTCGGCGCTCTTGTCGGGCCAGCCGGCCGGTGAACCGGGCTGCCAGGTACGCTGCCCGAGGAGCTCAAACGGCACGAGCGGGCCGTGCCCGGCCTCCACCGGCAGGCCGAGTCCGCGGTAAGCGGAGATGATGTAGTCGCTCGGGGTCTTGTACTTGGCGAGCGGCTCAAGCCACGCCTCGCGCGCCTCGATGAGCGCGCGATACACCGTCGGCAGGTCCCCTTCGCTCGCGGTGAAGGCGCCCGCGAGGCGCGAGACGGCCGCCGGCGGCGGCTCATCGGCAATGAAGTGCCGCGCGAGCTTCAGCGCGATGAAGTGCGCGGTCGAGGGATGGCGCGCCAGATCGTTGAGCACCGCCACGCCCTGACCGAAACCGCTGTCCGGGTAGCGCGTGTTGAGCACCACCTTGGTGCCCGGCTCGTGCAGCTCCGGGCGGAAGAGAAATTTCCCCGGCTCGCCGCCGGCAAAGCGGCCCTGCCCGCCGCCGATCGACCAGCCGGTGATCACCTGCGCAAACGTGGTGACGTCGGTCTGCGTGTAGCCGCCGCCGACGCCAAGGGTGTGCAGCTCAAGGATCTCGCGCGCGAGGTTCTCGTTGATGCCGACCTTGCGCTCGGCCTGGCGGCTCTCGATGCGCCGCGCGGCCGCCGAGTCCGGTCCGACCGAGAGCTGGTTGTCCAGATACAGCAACATCGCCGGGTGGGTTTCCACCGCGAGCAACAACTCGTTGAAGCGCCCGAGCACGTGCGGCCGGATGGCCTCACGCTCGAAACCGCCGGCCAGACCTGCGAGCAGCTGCTTGTCGACGGAGACGGCAAAGTGGTTGGTCCAGAACTGCGTGAGCCGCTCGAGCAGCGGCCGCTCGGTGCTCACGGCCTGCTGCAAGCGCGCGGTCGCCTCGCTGATGTAGATCGGCCTCAGGAACTGTCCGATCTTCTGCAGCTGCGCATCCGCGGCCGCCGGGTCGACACGCGCAGCCTTGCGCTGCGCCTGGATCTCGCGGCGCAGCTGCAGCGCCTGCGCGAGCGTCTGCTGCGAGGGCCGCAGGTCCGCGGCACTGAGCAGCGGCGGCGGCGCCTTCAGCTGCGCGCGCAGCCAGTCGCGCCCGCCCGCGCCGATCGTGGCGAGCTCCCCGGGACGGGCACCGAGCCCGAAGCGGTTGGCGGCGATCGCGGCAGTGGCAGGCTCAAGCATGCGCAGGCATCCGTGGTGTCTTAAACCCCTATAGCGCAGCAGGGGTGGCGCGGGTTGACCGCATCGGGGGGCCAGGGCGCTTTCGTTATACTCGCGGCCCGCCCCAGGCAGCACCCTTCATGACGCGTTCTCCGGACCTGGTTCTCGTTGACGGCTCCTCTTATGTTTACCGGGCGTTCCACGCCCTGCCGCCGTTGTCCAACTCACGCGGCGAGCCGACCGGGGCGGTGCTCGGCGTGCTCAATATGCTGCTGAAGTTTCTGAAGGACTATCAGCCGCGCCGCATCGCCGTCGTGTTCGACGCCCCGGGCAAGACCTTCCGCGATGAGCTGTTTGCCGAATACAAGGCGCAACGCCCCGGGATGCCCGACGAGCTGCGCGCGCAGGTCGCGCCCCTGCTCAGCATCATCCAGGCGCAGGGCCTGCCGCTGCTGCGCGTGCCGGGCGTGGAAGCGGACGACGTCATCGGCACGCTCGCCTGCCGCGCGGCGCAGGCCGGCCAGTCGGTACTCATCTCCACCGGCGACAAGGACATGGCGCAGCTGGTGAATGAGTCGATCACGCTCATCAACACGATGAACAACTCCCTGCTCGATCGCGCGGGCGTCAAGGCGAAGTTCGACGTGTTCCCCGAGCAGATCATCGACTACCTCGCCCTCATCGGTGACAGCTCGGACAACATTCCCGGCATCGACAAGGTCGGACCCAAGACCGCCGCGAAGCTCCTGCAGCAGTACGGCAGTCTCGACGGGGTGCTCGCGCACCTCGCTGAAGTCCCCGGCAAGGTGGGCGAGAACCTGCGCGCGGGAGTGAGCACGCTCGAGCTGTCACGCCGCCTGGCGACGATTCGCACCGACCTCGAACTGCCCCTGGCGCTCGAGGAGCT
>DATHLO010000121.1:0-7273 GCA_035488075.1 Steroidobacteraceae bacterium
CGTGAACACGAAGCACAGCAGCGCGCCGAGCGTGAGCGGGATCCAGCCGCCGTGCGGCACCTTGGTGAGGTTGCCGGCCACGAAGGCCGAATCGGTGATGAACATCAGGCCGAAGAGGCCCGCGACCTGCCAGCTCGGCCAGTTCCACTGCGTGGCCGCGACGAACGCGCCGAGGATCGTGGTCACGACCATGGTACCAACCACCGCGGCACCGTAGGCGCCCCCGAGGGCATCCGCGGAACCGAAACCGACCACGAACAGTATGACGGCGGGGAACACCAGCCAGTTAACGACCGGAACATAGATCTGACCCTGCTCGAGCGCCGAGGTCTGCAGCACGCGCAGCCGCGGCAACAGATCAAGCTGCACGGCCTGACGCGCCATGGAGAAGGCGCCGGAGATCGTCGCCTGGGAGGCGATGACCGCAGCCATGGTCGCGAGCACCACCATCCACGGCAGCAGCGTTGCGGAGACGAGGTGGTAAAGCGGGTGATCGACCGGGTGACCGAGCTCGAGCAGCAGCGCCCCCTGGCCGAAGTAGTTGATGACGAGCGCGGGGCCCACGAGCGCAAACCAGGCCGCGCGCACCGGCTGTTTGCCAAAGTGCCCCATGTCCGCGTACAGCGCCTCGGCGCCCGTGATGGCGAGGAATACCGCGCCGATGATCGCAAGGGCGACCTGCGGGCGGTGAAAGAGCAGCGCCAGGCCCTCGTAGGGATTGAGCGCCGCGAGCACCTGCGGGTTGCGGCTGAGCGGAATGGCGCCGATCACCGCGATCACGATGAACCAGACGACCATGATCGGTCCGAACAGGCTCGCCACGCGCGCCGTGCCGCGGTGCTGATAGGCAAAGAGCGCGATGATGACGGCGATGGTCACCGGGATCACGTAGCCTTTGAAGTCGGGGCTGAGAACCTCCAGACCCTCCACCGCGCCCAGCACCGAGATCGCCGGCGTGATGAGCGCGTCACAGAAAAAGAACGCCGTGCCGGCGAGCGCCAGACCCACGGCAACTTTTGCCCAGCGGCTGCCGCTGATGAGGCGGCGCTGCGCGAGCGCGAACAGCGCCAGGATGCCGCCCTCACCCTGGTTGTCCGCGCGCATGATGATGACGAGGTATTTGAGCGTCACCGAGATGGCGAGACTCCAGAAGATCAGCGACAGCACGCCGAGCACCGCCTCGCGGTTGAAGGTACCCGCGGCGCTGAGCGCCGTGTCGAGCGTGTACAGCGGACTCGTACCGATGTCGCCATAGACGATGCCGGTCGCACCGACCACGGCCGAGACACTCAAACGCCGGGGACTGTTCACGGCAAGAGCGCTTCAGCGGCGGCGCGCACGTTGCGGCGGCCGCGCCCGCTGCGGCGCGGGCGGCGGCCACAGCATCGTGCCGCGACAGGACGGCGCACCACAGCGGCAGGCGAAGATCAGGTCGATGTCGGGCGGATCACCCGCTTCACGCTGGATCTGATAGTCGTAGGTGAGCTCCTCGCCCGCGGCGATGTCACGGATCGCCTCGATGAATACGCGCCGGTTCTCGATCACCGATTCGCAGTTCGGCTCGCAGCCGTGATTGACGAAACGCGCCTCGTTACCGCCCACGCCGGCATCGATCACGGTGCGCGCATCGACGATGAAGAGAAACGTGTGGTTGTCGCTCGCGTCCTTGTGGTCGTAGCGGCGGTCGGCCTCGGCATGCGAAATGCGCTCACCCAGGTACTCGGTGATGCGCGTGCCTTTCCTGATGCGCCGCGTGGCGAATACCCCGAAGCCGTGCAGCGCTGAGTCGCGCACCTCGAGGGCGGGAGCGGCCACGCGCACGCGCGCGTTCATACCGATACCGCCGCGCGGATGGGCGCGTGATGCTGGTAGTTCACGAATTCGAAATCCTCGTACTGATACTCGAAGATGCTCGGCGGGCGGCGCAGGATGCGCAGTTGCGGCGGCGGCAGCGCAGTACGTGCCAGCTGCAGGTCGGCCTGCTCGAGGTGATTCAGGTACAGGTGGCAGTCGCCCCCCGTCCAGATGAACTCCGCCGGCTCAAGATCGCACTGCTGCGCGAACATGTGCGTAAGCAGCGCGTAGCTGGCGATATTGAACGGCACGCCCAGAAACACGTCCGCGCTGCGCTGATACATCTGACAGGACAAGCGCCCGCCCGCCACGTACAGCTGAAAGAAGGCGTGGCAGGGCATCAGCGCCATCTGCTCAAGCTCCCCGACGTTCCAGGCGCTCACGAGGATGCGGCGCGAGTCCGGATTGCTCTTGAGCAGCTGCACCGCCTGGGAGATCTGATCGATGGTGTGTCCGTCGGCGGCGCGCCAGGCGCGCCACTGTTTGCCGTACACCGGGCCGAGCTCCCCGTTGGCGTCCGCCCACTCGTCCCAGATCGTGATGCCGTGTTGGTGCAACCACGCAATGTTGCTCCCGCCACGCAGGAACCACAGCAGCTCGTAGATCAGCGAGCGCAGATGAATCTTCTTGGTGGTCACCAGGGGAAAGCCTTGCGCCAGATCAAACCGCAGCTGCTGACCAAACACCGACAGCGTGCCGGTGCCGGTGCGGTCGCTCTTGCGCACACCCTGCGAGCGAACGCACCGCAGCAGATCAAGGTACTGCTTCATTGTCGCGTAACGTAGTTACCGGAAGGCACGCGTGCGCGGTAGGCCCAGGCGAGGAACGCAAGCCCGAGGATGATCATCGGCAACGACAACAGCTGCCCTTCAGTGACCCAGCCGCCGGCAAGATAGCCGATGTGCTCATCCGGCACGCGTACGAACTCGACCAGGGTGCGCGCCAGGCCGTACCCGAGCATGAAGACCCCCGAGGGTGCCAGGCGCGGCCGGGGCTTGGAGGTGTACCACCACAGCACGCTGAACAGCAGCAGCCCTTCCAGTCCCGCCTCGTACAGCTGCGAGGCGTGGCGCACCTCGCCGTTGACCTTGAAGCCCCACGGCACATTCGTGACCTTGCCCCACAACTCGCTGTTGATGAAGTTCCCGATGCGTCCGAAGAACAGCCCGAGCGCCGGCAGCGGGGCGGTGAAATCGTAGACGTCGGCGGGATTGCGGTGGCGGCGCCAGGCGAACAGCGTCATGGCGGCGACGACGCCGATCAGGCCCCCATGGAAGGACATGCCGCCCTCCCAGAGCTTGAACGGATACCACAGATCCGCGCCCCAGAACTTCAGCCCGTAGAAGAGCACATAGCCGATGCGACCGCCGAGGATGACGCCGAGCATCGTGTAAAAGATCAAGTCATCGACGTCGTCGGCCTTCCAGCTCGAGCCGGGTTGAGCGGCACGCCGGCGTGCCAACCACCAGGCGCCGCCAAAACCCAACAGGTACATGATCCCGTACCAGTGCACTTTGACCGGGCCGATCTCGAAGGCGATGGGGTTGAAGCCAGGGTAGGTCAGCATGAGGCGCGAAGTTTAGCCGACCTCGCGTGTCACGCGGCAGAAGAAGGCCTTCAGGTACTTCGTTTCGGGTATGGCCGGGTGCACGGGATGGTCCGGGGACTGACCGCCGCTTTCCAGGACCTGCACGAAGCGCCGGCCGTGGCGTGCGGCGCCCTGAATGGCGTTGAGGAGTTCCTCGGGCGCGAGGTGATAGGAGCACGAACAGGAGACCAGCAGGCCCTCATCCGCGAGCACGGCGAGCGCGAGCTGGTTGAGTTTGCGGTACGCCGCCTGTCCTTGCGCGATGTCCTTCTTGCGCTTGATGAAAGCCGGCGGGTCAAGGATGACCAGCTCGAAGCGCGCACCCTGCTCGGCCAGCTGCCGCAGAGCGTCGAAGGCATCCTCGCGCATCAGCTGCAACGCCAGGCCGTTGCGGCTCGCGTTCGCGCGCGCGCAGTCGAGCGCCGCCTGCGAGGAGTCCACGCCCAGCGCGCTGCCGGCGCCGTACTTGAGCGCAGCGAGGCCCCAGGCGCCGGCATAGCAACACACATCCAGCACCCGGGCGGCGGAGGGAACATAACGCCGCAGGCGTTCGCGGTTGCCGCTCTGATCGAAGAACCAGCCGGTCTTCTGCGCGCTGGCGAGCGGCACGGTGAATGACAGTCCGCACTCGTGCACCGTGAGCTCTGCGGGCACGCTGCCGAATCCGGCCTGCGCCACCTTGGGCAGCTGTTCCAGCTCGCGCGCGGCCGAGTCGTTCTTCCAGTAAAGCGTCGCGGGTGCCAGCACGCGGCGCACGGCGGCGGCGACCTCATCCCGCAGCGCCTCCATGCCGGCGGTCGCGATCTGCCCGACGATGACGTCCCCGTAGCGATCGAGCACCAGACCGGGCAGCAGATCCGATTCGCCAAAGACCCAGCGGTAGTAGGGCTCGGCGCGCACGCGCTCGCGCAGGCTGAGCGCGGTGCGCAGGCGCTGCTCGAGGAGCGCTGCGTTCACCGGGCGCTCGATATCGCGCGACAGAATGCGTGCGCAGATGAGCGCGTGGGGATTGACGCAGACGTAGCCGAGGAACGCATCGCGCTGCGAGCGCAGCTGCGCCAGCGCGCCGGGCTCATAGGCGCTTAAGGGTGTGCTGTCGGTGTCGATCTCGTTGCTGAACACCCACAGATGTCCGCTGCTCAGGCGTCGTTCCTCGCCCCGCTTCAGCCGCAGTACGCGTGCGTCCGTGGCGGGTTCGGCAAGCACAGGGATCGAGGGCACGGCGGATCCAGGGAGTGAGGCGGGGATCGAGTATACAATTCCGCCAGGAGACCCATGATGCAGAACGGCCATCTCAACCCCGACGGCAGCGCCAAGTACACCAACCGTCTCGCCAACGAGACGAGTCCGTACCTGCGCCAGCACGCGCACAACCCGGTCGATTGGTACCCGTGGGGCGAGGAGGCGCTCGCCAAAGCGCGCGCAGAAAAAAAGCCGATTCACCTGAGCGTGGGCTATCTGGCGTGCCACTGGTGCCACGTGCTGGAGAAGGAGAGCTTCGAGGACGAGGCCACGGCGGCGCTGCTGAACGAGCTGTTTGTCAACATCAAGGTAGACCGCGAAGAGCGGCCCGACATCGATCGCATCTACCAGATCGCGCAGCAAATGATCACGCAGCGCGGCGGCGGCTGGCCGCTCACGATGTTCCTTGCGCACGAGGATCAGCAGCCCTTCTTTGGCGGCACTTACTTCCCGCGCGAGGCCCGCTACGGGCTGCCCGCGTTCAAGGACCTGCTGGTGCGCGTGGCGCAGTTCTACCGCGAGCGTCCCGCGGAGCTGCGCACGCAGAACGAGGCGCTGAAGGCGGCCTTCGCCCAGATCAACTCCCCCCCGGCCGCCGGCGAGGTGCAACTCGACGACACGCCACTGCGCGCCGACCGCGCGCAGCTCGCGCGCGTGTTCGACACCAAGAACGGTGGCTTTGGCGGCGCGCCGAAGTTCCCGCCACCGCAGATGCTGACGCGCCTGCTGCGCGACTGGCGCGCGACCACGAGCGCCTCCGAGCCTGACCTGCAGGCGCTGTACATGACGACCCTGACGCTGCGCCGCATGGCCGACGGCGGCGTCAACGATCAGCTCAGCGGCGGCTTCTACCGCTACGCGGTGGATGAGTTCTGGCTGATCCCACACTTTGAGAAGATGCTCTACGATAACGCGGCACTGCTCGCCGTGTACGCGCAGGCCACCCTCGCCACGGGCGACCCGGGCTTTGCACGGGTGACGGGTGAGACCGCCGCCTGGTGCCTGCAGGCGCTGCAGTCACCGCAGGGCGGGTTCTACTCAAGCTTCGATGCCGACTCGGAGGGACACGAAGGCAAGTTCTACGTCTGGAGTCGCGAAGAGGTTCGCGCCGCCTTAAGCGAGCGGGAATTCTCCGCCTTCGCGCCCTGCTTCGGACTCGACAAGCCCGCCAACTTCGAGGGCAGCTGGCATCTGTACGTGGCGACCCCGCTGCAGGAGATTGCCGACTCGATCGGTGCGAGCTTCCAGGAGGTGGCGGGGCTGCTCGGCGCGGCGCGCGCCAAGCTGCGCGTGATCCGCGCGCAGCGCATACCCCCGGCACGCGATGACAAGATCCTCACCTCCTGGAACGCTCTCATGATCCGCGGCCTGGCGATCAGCGCGCGGGCGCTGGCGCGCCCGGATCTGGCCGCGGCGGCCACGCAGGCGCTCGATTTCATCCGCCGCGTGCTGTGGCGCGACGCACGCCTGCTGGCGACCTATATGGATGGGCGCGCGCACCTGAATGCCTACCTGGACGATTACGTGTTCCTGGCAGAGGCGATACTGGAGTTGCAGCAGGTGCGCGTGCGCGCCGACGAGCTGCGCTTCGCGCAGGAGCTGATCGAGGTGGTGCTGCAGCACTTCGGCGACCCTGCCGGGGGCTTCTTCTTCACCTCCGACGATCACGAGAAGCTCATCCACCGTCCCAAGAGCTTCAGCGACGACGCCACCCCTTCAGGCAACGGCATCGCAGCGTACGTGCTGCAGCGCCTGGGACACCTGCTGGGAGAGCCGCGCTACCTCAGCGCAGCCGAAGACACGCTGCGTGCGGCGTGGGCGGACCTGGGGCGCTATCCGCAGTCACACGCGACACTGCTGAGCGCGCTCGAGGAACTGCTGCACCCGCCCCAGATCGTGATCATCCGCGGGGCGGCGGATGCCTGCAGCGAATGGCAGGCGGCGCTCGCGCGTCGCTACGCGCCGCGTGAGCTGGTGCTGGCGATACCCGAGGGGATGACGGATCTGCCCACCGCGCTCACCGACAAGGCGGCCGGCCCGGGCACGACCGCGTACGTGTGCCGCGGCAGCGTCTGTTCGGCACCGTTGACGTCGCTCGAGGCGCTGCTCACGCAGCTGCGCGCCGGCGAATCGCCTTAAAGAACACACCAACGCGCAGCACACCGCCCGGCGGGGGCGGCGCCCGCGACGCCCGTTCAGCCCTCGAGCATCTTCTTCAGATTGTCGAGGCCGCCGCGATAGACGCCCTGGACGAGCTTGATCGCGCCGGCGTCGCTTTCCGCCTCGGGGGGATTGTCCGCTGCGTTCTTGCGCTTGAAGGTGCCGCTCCAGATGACCTTGGTCATGCCCCCGCCTTCGGATCTCACCGTGATCTTGCTGACGTAGTCGGTGATGGGTAGTGGGGACTGAACGATCTGGTAGCGATAGGAGCGGCCGGCGTCATCGTACGCCAGCAGCTTTTCGGTGAACGACGGGCCGTCCTTGATGGTGAGTTTGCGCACCGCCCCGACCTGGGCATTGCCGCCGGACACGAGCTCATCGCTGGCGAATCCCGGGTGCCATTTGTTGAGGCCATCGAAGTCCCTGATG
>DATHLO010000122.1:0-7233 GCA_035488075.1 Steroidobacteraceae bacterium
ATGCACGTGCGCGTGCTCCTGTCGCGCTACCGTGCCTACACGCCCTGCACGGCCTGCGCGGGCGCGCGTCTTAAGACCGAGGCGCTCTTGTGGCGTATCGGTGACGCGCAGCTTGCGCGCACGGCTCTGGGCGACCGCGCACCCTTTCGGCCTGAGGGCACCGCCTGGAGTGCGGACACACTCAGCGGGCTCCCCGGCCTCTCGATACATGACCTCGTGCTGCTGCCCCTCGAGCGCAGCTACCAGTTCTTCCAGCAGCTGCGCCTGCCCGCCCCGCTCGATGAAGCCACCGAGCTTTTGCTCGGGGAGATCCGCGGGCGCTTCCGCTACCTGGTGGAGGTGGGCCTGGGCTATCTCACCCTCGATCGGCAGTCGCGCACGCTCTCGGGCGGTGAGGTGCAGCGCATCAATCTCACCACCGCGCTCGGCACCTCCCTCGTCAACACCCTGTTCGTGCTCGATGAGCCCTCGATCGGTCTGCATCCGCGCGACATGCTGCGCGTCATCGGGGTGATGAAGCGCCTGCGCGATGCCGGCAACTCCCTCGTCGTGGTCGAGCACGACCCGCAGATCATGCTGGAGGCGGACCGCATCCTCGATCTGGGACCCGGGGCCGGCGAGCGCGGCGGGCACATCGTCTTCTTCGGAACCCCGGCGGCGATCCGCGCCGAGGCCGGCTCACTCACCGGCCAGTACCTAAGCGGCGCGAAGCGCGTCACGGGCACACCCGCGGCCGCGCCGCGCGTGCGCCCGCCCGCCGGCGGCGGCGTCGTGGCCGAGGCGCGCTCAAACCGCTGGCTCGAGCTCAAGGGCGCGTGCGAGCACAACCTGAAGAACATCGACGTGCGCATTCCGCTGAAGCGCCTGGTGTGCGTCACCGGCGTGTCCGGATCGGGCAAGTCGACGCTGGTCGAGGACGTGCTGTACCCGGCGCTGCTCAAGTATCGCGGCCGCCCGACAGAGGCACCAGGGCAGTTCACCGGCCTTGCCGGCGCGGAGCTCATCGACGATGTGATCATGGTCGATCAGAACCCGATCGGTCGCACCACGCGCTCCAATCCTGCAAGCTACGTCGGCGCCTTTGATGCGATCCGCGCCCTGTTCGCCGCGGAGCCCGCCGCCCAGGAGCGCAAGTACACCCCCGGGACCTTCAGCTTCAACTCCGGTAACGGGCGCTGTCCGACCTGCAGTGGCAACGGCTTCGAGCACGTGGAGATGCAGTTCCTCTCCGACGTGTACCTGCGCTGCCCCGACTGCGACGGCCGCCGCTATCGCGATGAGGTGCTCGACATCCGCCGCGAAGGCGCCGACGGGCGGCGGCTGAACATCGCCGAGGTGCTCGAACTGACGGTGTCGGAGGCGGGCGCGTTCTTTGCGGATGCGGCCGAGGTCGCGCAGCGCCTGGGACCGCTCGCCGATGTGGGACTTGAGTACCTGAAACTCGGGCAGCCAGTGCCGACGCTCTCCGGCGGTGAAGCGCAGCGCCTGAAGCTCGCCGGGCACCTGGCGGCGGCGGGCTCGGTGCTCTCGAGCACCACGCATCGCGGCAAGCTGTTCCTGTTCGATGAGCCGACCACGGGGCTGCACTTCGAGGACGTGGCGAAGCTGCTGAGGGCGTTTCGCAAGCTCCTGGTCGCCGGACACTCGCTGCTCGTCATCGAGCACAACCTCGACGTCATCCGCGCGGCCGACTGGATCATCGATCTTGGGCCCGAGGGCGGCGAGCAGGGCGGGGAGATCGTGGCCGCCGGCACAGCAGCGCAGCTGCGCGCCGCGCCGCGCTCCTTCACCGGCCAGGCGCTCGGCGCCTACGAGCAGGCGTTGTCGCCAGCGGCCGGAGCGCAGCTGCTCGGCGCGCTCGCCGAGCCGCCCGCACCGTATGCCGCGGCCGCAGGGCGCGGCCGCCACGCGATCGTCATCCACAACGCGCGCGAGCACAACCTGAAGAACATCGACGTCGAGATCCCGCGCGATCGCTTCACGGTGATCACCGGGGTGTCGGGCTCGGGAAAATCAACGCTCGCCTTCGACATTCTCTTCAACGAGGGGCAGCGGCGGTATCTTGAGTCGCTGAACGCGTACGCGCGGCAGTTCGTGCAGCCGGCGGCGCGCCCGGACGTGGACGCCATCTTCGGTATTCCACCGACGGTTGCGATCGAGCAGCGCACCAGCCGCGGCGGGCGCAAGAGCACCGTGGCGACGCTCACCGAGATCTACCACTTCCTGCGCCTGCTGTACGTGAAGCTCGGCACCCAGTACTGCCCGGACTGCAGCGTCGCGATCGAGCCGCAGAGCCCGGCCTCGATTGCCGCGCGGCTGCTGCGCGACTACAAGGGCAGGCGCATCACGCTCCTGGCGCCGCTTATCATCGCCCGCAAGGGCTACTACACGGATCTCGCCAAATGGGCGGCGAAGAAGGGCTTCAGGAGCCTGCGGGTGGATGGGGAGCTGCTGCCCACCGCGCCGTGGCCGCGCCTGTCGCGCTTCCGCGAGCACACCCTCGAGCTGCCGGTCGCCGAGGTGGACGTGAGCGTGAAGAACGAGGCGGCGCTGCGCGCGGGGCTTGCGCGCGCGCTCGACTTCGGCAAGGGGCTGGTGCACGTGCTCGCGCCCAAGGCGGCGCGCGTCACGGTGTTCTCCACCAAGCGCGCCTGCCCGGCCTGCGGCAAGAGCTTCGCGGAACTGGACCCGCGTCTGTTCTCCTTCAACTCCAAGCATGGCTGGTGCGAGGGCTGCTACGGCACGGGCGTGGAGATGCCCGGATTCGATGCCGAGCAAAGCGGCGAGGAGCTGTGGTGGAACGAGTGGTACGCGCACGAGCCGCAGTGCTGCTCGCACTGCCAGGGTGAGCGGCTCAATCCGACCGCGCTCAACGTGCGCTTCCGCGAGCGCTCGATCGCCGCGCTCGCCGGCGAATCCGTCGCCGCGAGCCAGGAGTTCTTCGCCCGCCTGCGTCTCGGACCGCGCGAGCGCGCCATCGCCCGCGACCTGCTGGCCGAGATCCGCGCGCGCCTGAAGTTCCTCGAGCGCGTGGGACTCGGGTACCTGCAGCTCGATCGCGCGGCGCCGACGCTCTCGGGCGGGGAGGCGCAGCGCATCCGTCTCGCCGCGCAGCTGGGCTCTAACCTGCAGGGCGTGTGCTACGTGCTCGATGAACCCACGATCGGCCTGCACCCGCGTGACAACGAGATCCTGCTCGAGTCGCTGCGCGAGCTCGCCGGGCACCGCAATACGCTCGTGGTGGTCGAGCACGACGAGGAGACCATCCGGCGCGCCGACTATGTGCTGGACTTAGGTCCGCAGGCGGGCGTGCGCGGCGGCGAGGTGGTCGGCGCCGGCACCGTCAAGGATCTCATCCGCAACCCGCGCTCCACCACGGGGCGCTTCCTGCGCGCCCCGCTGCTGCATCCGGCGCAGCCGCACCGCCCGGTGAATGCCGCGACCGCGCACCTGACACTCGAGCGCGTCGCGCTGCACAACGTGAAGGGCACGGACGTGCGCATCCCGCTCGCGCGCCTCGTGGTGATCAGCGGCGTCTCCGGCTCGGGCAAGTCCACCGTGGCGCGCGATGTGCTGTACGCGAACCTCAAACGGCTGCTGGGCGAGCAGGCGCAGCGCGGCCGGGCGCGCCGGCGCGCGGCGCGCGCGCCGCTCCTCGGCTGCGCGGCGCTGCACGGCCTTGAGCACCTCGAGCGCGTGCTGGAAGTGGACCAGACACCCATCGGCAAGACGCCGCGCTCCTGTCCGGCCACCTACATCGGCTTCTGGGACGAGATCCGGCGCATCTACGCCGGCACGACCGAGGCGCGTATCCGCGGCTACAGCAACAGCCGCTTCTCGTTCAACACCGCCGGCGGGCGCTGCGAGGCCTGCGAAGGCCAGGGCGTGAAGACCATCGAGATGAGCTTCCTCCCCGACGTCAAGGTGCTGTGCGATGTGTGCGGCGGGCGGCGCTTCAACTCCGAGACGCTCGCGGTGCTGTGGCGCGAGAAGAACATCGGCGATGTGCTGGCGATGGACGTGGACGACGCGGTCGACTTCTTCGGCGCCCATCCGCGCGTACACCACGCGCTCAAGCTCCTGCAGGACGTCGGCCTCGGCTACCTCACGCTCGGGCAGCCGAGCCCGACCTTGTCCGGCGGCGAAGCGCAGCGCATCAAGCTGGTCACGGAGCTCTCCAAGGTGCGCGACGAGGTGGGGCACGACCCGCGCCACCGGCCCAAGCGCACGCTCTACGTCCTCGATGAGCCCACCGTCGGGCTGCACATGGCCGATGTCGAGAAGCTCACCCACGTCCTGCACCGCCTGGTCGCAGCCGGCAACACCGCCGTCGTGGTCGAGCACAACCTCGACGTCATGGCCGAAGCGGACTGGATCATCGACCTGGGACCCGAGGCCGGTGAGGCAGGCGGGCGCATCGTGGCGCAGGGAACGCCGGCGCACATCGCGCGCCACCGCAACAAGTCGCACACCGGTCGCGTGCTCGATACTTTCCTGCGCGAGCGTACGCTGCCGATCGCGGCGGCCGGATAATGGGGTGAGGAGAGCTTCGCATGAGAATCGTGAGAGCCTGCGCCGCGCTGCTGCCCGCGCTCCTCTTGGCGGCCGCCGCGCCCGCCAAGCCGCCGGCGCCCGCGCCCTACCTGGCCGGGCTCAGCGGGGAGTGGGACCTCACCGGCACCGTGCAGGGCAAGCCCGCCCACTACCGCGCGCACGGCGTCTGGGTGCTCGAGGGCAGCTGGCTTGAATTCTCCATGAGGGACGTGGCCACGCCCCCGGCCTACGAGGCGCGCCTCTACCTCGGTTACGACCGCAGCGCGGACGATTACATCGCGCACTGGCTGGACAAATTTGGGGCCGCGGGGGCGCGCGTAGTCGCAACCGGACACCTCAACGGGCGCACGCTGGTGCTTGACTTCCCCTACGCCTCGGGCGCGTTTCGCGACACCCTGACGCTCGCGGATGCGGGCCGCGGCACGCTCCTCATCGAGTCGCAGGAAAAGGACGGCCACTGGTCGACCTTTGCCCTCTATCAGATGAAACGGCTCAGCGCCGCCGCGGCTCGCCCCGCGGCTGCGGCCGATTCGCACTAGGAGGCCCCCCATGGCCCACGATCTGGTGTGCTGGAAATGCGGCGCCTCGCTCGCCGCGCTCACCCTGCCGCTGCGGCGGCTCGAGGAGTGCCCGGCGTGTCATGCCGAGCTGCACGTGTGCCGCATGTGTGTCGAGTACGATACGCGCGTCGCCAAGCACTGCCGCGAGCCGACCGCGGAGGAAGTTAACGATAAGACGCATGCGAACTTCTGCGATCACTTCAAACCGCGCCCCGCCGCCTACGTTCCTCCCAACACCGTCGAGGTCGACAAGGCGCGCGCGGAACTGGACAAACTCTTCGGCAAGCGCTGAAAAAGTGCTCGCCCTGCCGCACGCGGCCGGCGGCATGGCGCAGGGCCGTGTCCTTCGCGCTCAAGTTCGCCGGATAATGAGCCCGTGCGCCCGGGCACCTTAGAGGCCGCACGACAGCAGGAGTGAGTACATGATGGCATCGAACCGGCCGCGCGCGCGGCACTGCGCACTGCTGTGCGCCGCGGCACTGTTACCGGCGCTCGCCCTGGGTGCGCAGGCAGCCCCCGCCCCCTCCGCGGCACCCCCGGCGCACGCCTGGGAAGGCGGCGACAACCCGCAAGCTCTCGAGGGCTGGGTGAACCAGAAGCTCAAGCACGCCGACGCGGCAGTCGCACGGCTGCTCGCGGTGAAGGGGCCGCGCACGGTGGACAACACGCTCGCCGTTTATGACGAAGCCTTCGACACGCTCCTCGATGCGCAGACGCAGGCGCAGGTGCTCTACGGGGTCGGGGCCACCAAGGAGCTGCGCGACAAGGCGCAGGCGCTCACGCAGACCGCGAGCGCTGCCCTGACGGCACTCGCCCTGAACCCGGCCGTTTACGAGGCCCTGAGCGCTGTTGCGACACCGGCCGATGCGGGCACGCGTCATTACCTGGAGCACACGCTGCTCGAGTACCGCCTCGCCGGGGTCGACAAGGACGAGGCGACCCGCGCCAAGATCAAGGTGCTGCAGGACAAGATCACCGAGCGCGGGCTGGCGTTCGAGCGCACCGTGCACGATGACGTGCGCACCATCAGCGTCGAGCCGTCTCAGCTCGACGGCCTGCCCGAGGACTACCTCGCCTCGCACAAGCCCGATGCGCACGGGCAGGTGAAGATCACGACCGACCCGCCCGATGCCTACCCGCCGCTGAAGTTCGCCAACAACGCGGACCTGCGCCACAAGCTGTGGCTCGCGGCGCATTCGGTGGGCTTCCCGGCCAACACCGAGATCCTGCGCGCGCTGCTCGAAGCGCGCGAGGAACTCGCGCATCTTCTGGGCTACGGCACCTGGGCCGATTACGCCATGGCCGACCAGATGATCGGCTCGCCGGCGAAGCTCGCGGAATTCCTCAAGAAGGTCGACGACGCCTCGCGCGAGCCGGGCGCGCGTGAGGATGCGGCGCTGCTGAGCTTCGTGCAGCAGAAGGATCCGAGCATCAAGAAGATCTCCGCCGCCGATGCGCGCTACTGGCAGGAGCAGTACCGGCGCGCCACGTTCAATTTCGACTCGCAGAGCGTGCGCCCCTACTTTGCGTACGCGGCGGTCGAGCGCGGCGTGATCGATACCGCTTCACGGCTCTTTCACGTGCAGATCAAGCCGGCGTCCGGAGTGCGCACCTGGCACCCCTCGGTCACCACCTACGCGGTGTTCGATGGCCAGACGCAGCTGGGCACCATCTACCTCGACATGCACCCGCGCGAGGGCAAGGACAAGTGGTTCTCCACCCAGCCGCTCACGGCCGGCGTACGCGGGCGCCAGCTCCCCGAGGGCGCGCTGGTGTGCAACTTCCCCGGCGGCACGCCCGGGGATCCGGGACTCATGCAGTACGGGGATGTCGTCGTCTTCCTGCACGAGTTCGGTCACCTCATGCACCACGTGATCGGCGGCCAGAACCGCTTCGCCGGCGAAGGGGCCTTCAGCGTCGAGGGGGACTTCGTCGAGGCGCCCTCGCAGATGCTCGAGGAGTTCTTCCACGACTATGGCGTGCTGTCCTCCTTCGCACGCCAGTACCAAACCGGCGCGGTGCTGCCGCAGGAGCTGTACGCGCGCATGACGCGCGCCGACACCTATGGTCGCGCGGCCGATGAGCTGCGTCAGCTGCAGTTCACCGCGGTGTCACTCGA
>DATHLO010000123.1:0-5900 GCA_035488075.1 Steroidobacteraceae bacterium
GCGCGAGTACCAGTCGGTGCTGATATCCGCAGTACCGGTATTCGACGACGCGCATGAGGACGAGGCGCGCCGCTTCATCGCCCTGGTCGACGAGCTCTACGATCGCAACGTGAACCTGGTGCTGTCGGCGGCGGCCGCACCGCAGGGGCTGTATCGCGGCGCGCGGCTCGGCGCGCTGTTTGCGCGCACCGCGAGCCGCCTGATCGAGATGCAGAGCGCGGAGTATCTGGCGCGCGAGCACAAACCCTGAACCTTAAGGCCTGCGTAGAAGGCCGTGCGGCCTGTTACGCCAGTTTGACTACAACACGCCGCGGCGGATCTGGTCCTGCTCGATGGATTCGAACAGCGCGCGGAAGTTGCCCTCGCCGAAACCCTCGTTGCCCTTGCGCTGGATGATCTCGAAGAAGATCGGACCGATGACGTTGCGCGTGAAGATCTGCAGCAGCACCCCCTCACCCCGCGCGGGGTTGCCGTCGATGAGGATGCCCCGCGCGCGCAGCTCCGCGAGCGGCTCGGCGGAGCCCGGGACGCGCGCGCTCACTCCCTCGTAGTAGGTGTCGGGCGTGTCCTGGAAGGCGACGCCGTGGCGGCGCAGCACGTCCACGCTGCGGTAGATGTCGTCGGCCGCGAGCGCGATGTGCTGGATACCCTCGCCGTGATACTCGCGCAGGTATTCCTCGATCTGGCTCTTGTCGTCCTGGGACTCGTTGATGGGAATGCGGATCTTGCCGCACGGACTCGTCATGGCACGCGAGAACAGCCCGGTGTGCTTGCCTTCGATGTCGAAGTAGCGGATCTCGCGGAAGTTGAACAGGTTCTCGTAAAACCCCGCCCACACGTCCATGCGGCCGCGGCCGACGTTGTGCGTCAGGTGATCGATGAGCACCAGTCCGGCGCCCGCGCCGGCAGCGCTGGCGGCGGCGTTCACCGGCCGAAAGTCGACGTCATAGATGGAGCGCTCGCCGTACAAATCCACCAGGTAGATAAGCGAGCCGCCGATGCCCTCGATGCAGGGGATGTTCAGTTCCATGGGGCCGGCGCTCTGCGGCCCGGGCTTGGCGCCGAGGGACAGCGCGCGGCTGTAGGCGCGCGCAGCGTCGCGCACGCGGAATGCCATCGCGCAGGCCGACGGTCCGTGCACACGCGCGAAAGCCTGCGCAAATGACTCCGGCTCAGCGTTGATGATGAAGTTAATCTGCCCCTGCCGGTGCAGGGTCACGTTCTTCGATCGGTGGCGCGCGACGACGGGGAAACCGAGGCGTTCAAAGAGCGAGCGCAGCAGCTGCGGGTCCGGCGCCGTATATTCGACGAACTCGAAGCCATCCGTGCCCATCGGGTTGTCGGACAGGTCGCTCATGGGCTTTAGATCCTTTAGAGACATCGTTGCGCGGGCCACCATTATTATAGCCGCGCGGGCCGCTCCGGGCCCGCCGCGCACCCGGCCCCCGGCACGCGGGCGGTCCGACCGACGGGCACGCGGCACATGTATAATCGCGCGCCGCAACAACGGGGGAATCTGTGACCGCGCCGCCTTGCCATAAGATCGTTACGCGCACGCGAGGCTGTCATTTTCTCCCCTCAGGATGACCGGCATGCATGCAGTTGCTGAGGATAGCCGGGTGCTGCACGGCATTCCGGCCGCGCGCGTCGCCCTGATCGCGCGCATCGCGCGCAGCGCGGGCGGCAACGGCGGCCGACGGCAGCTGGCGCAGCGCTACCTGCGCAGCTACTTCCACGGGGTCGCCGAAGAGGACCTCGCGGCGCGCAATCCGCGCGAGCTGTCACGCGCAGCGCTGGCGCACCTTGAATTCGCGACGCGACGCGCGCGCGGGGGTTCGCTGGTGCGGGTATTCAACCCGCAGCTGCAGAGCAATGGCTTTGAGAGCCCGCATACGCTCGTGCTCGCGGTCACCGACGACATGCCCTTCCTCGTGGACTCCCTCGGCATGGCCTTTGGCCGCGCTGGCCTCGCCGTGCATCTGATCGTGCATCCGGTGCTGCAGGTGCGGCGGGATGGGCGCGGGCGGCTGCTGGATATCGGCGCCAACGGCGCCGCCCCCACGCACGCGGAATCGTGGCAGCTGTACGAAATCGACCGCATCACCGATCCCGTACAGCTGCAGAAACTGCAGCAGGATCTGGAGGCGACGCTCGCCGATGTGCGCTTCGCCGTGCGCGACTGGCGCGCGATGCGCGAGCGCGTGCGCACCGTCATCAACGCGCTGGAGAATCACCCGCCGCCACTGCCGACGGCCGAGGTGAGCGAAGTGGCGCACCTGCTTGCCTGGATGGAAGAGCGGCATTTCGTCTTTCTCGGCTATCGTTACTATCACCTGGAGCGCGGCAGGAGCGAGGATCGGCTGGTGCCCGAGCGGGCCTCCGGACTGGGCATCCTCAGCATTGCGCGCCGTCAGGGGCAGCGGCCGGGCGCCACCGTGCTGCGCGGGGATGTGCGCGCCAAGGCGCGCGAACCTGAGCTGCTCATCATCACCAAGGCCAACGCCACGGCCACGGTGCATCGCCCCGAATTGCTCGACTACGTGGGCGTGAAAACCTTCAATAAGCGCGGCACGGTCACCGGCGAGCACCGCTTTCTCGGCCTGTGGACCTCCACCGCCTATCACGGCAGTCCGCGCGACATCCCCGTGTTGCGCCACAAGGTCGACCGCGTCATCGAGCACTTTGGCCTGGACCCGGCGAGCCACGACGGCAAGGAAGTGCTGAACGTGCTGGAGACCTACCCGCGCGATGAGCTGTTTCAGGCCGGGGTCCCGGACCTGGTTCGTATCGTGCGCGGCGTGGTCAATCTCTACGAGCGGCGCACGGTGCGCCTGTTGGTGCGGCGCGATCCCTACCACCGCTTCTACTCCTGCCTGGTCTACGTGCCGCGTGATCGCTACAACACCGAGGTGCGTGAGCGCATCGAGCAAATCGCGCGCGAGGGCTTTGGCGGTACCGCGGTGGAGAGCCAGGCGCAGATTTCCAGTTCCAGCCACGCGCGCTTGCACGTCGTAGTGCGTACGGATCCGGCCGCGCACCAGAAGCCGGATTTCGCCCGCATCGAACGCAGCATCGCCGAGGCGGCGCTGACTTGGTCCGATCGCCTGCGCGAGGTGCTCATCGAACGGCTGGGCGAGGCGCGCGGCCTGGCACTCGCCGCACGCTACCGCCACGCCTTCCCGCTCGCCTACGAGGAAGACGTGATCCCGGTCCAGGTGCTCGAGGACCTCAATGACCTTGAAGCGCTGCGCGAGCAGCCCAAGGCGCTGAAACTAAATCTGTACCGCCCGCCCGCTCAGGTGCTGCAGCGCGTGCATCTGAAGATCGTCAAGCTCGGCGATCCGATACCGATCTCGGACGTGCTACCGATGCTGGAGAACTTCGGCCTGCGTGTGATCTCCGAGCGCCCCTACGAGCTCACCTGGCCCGAGGGTGGCGCCGCCTGGATACAGGACTTCGAACTCGAGCACCGCGACCGCGACACTGTCGAGATCGAGCGCATCGAGGCGATCTTCCGCGACGCCTTCGGCGCCGCCTGGAGCGGGGCGATCGAGAATGACGGCTTCAACCGCCTGCTGCTCGCGGCTGAGCTGAACGCCCGGCACATCGTGGTGCTGCGCGCCTATTGCCGCTACCTGCTGCAGACCGGCGTGCCCTTCAGCCAGGCCTCCATGGAGCGCGCGCTCGCCGCCAATCCCGCCATCGCGCGCAGCCTGGTGCGTCTGTTCGAGGCACGCTTCGATCCGGCCGCACAGCGCCAGCGCGGCAACGACCGCCGGGCGGTGAGCATCGCCTCGCAAATCCGCACGCTCCTGGATGCGGTCACGAGCCTCGATGACGACCGCATCCTGCGCGCCTACTTGACGCTGATACAGGCGACGCTGCGCACCAACTTCTACCAGCTCGGTCCGGACGCGCAGTCGAAGCCCTACCTGTCCTTCAAGTTCGACCCGGGGAACATTCCGGACCTGCCCCTGCCACGGCCGAAGTTCGAGATCTTCGTTTACAGCCCGCAGGTTGAGGGCGTGCATCTGCGCATGGGCGACGTGGCGCGCGGGGGCCTGCGCTGGTCGGATCGCCGCGAGGATTTCCGCACCGAAGTTCTTGGGCTCATGAAGGCCCAGAACGTGAAGAACACGCTCATCGTGCCGGTCGGCGCCAAGGGCGGCTTCGTCGCCAAGCGCCTGCCGGTGAGTGGCACGCGCGAGGAGGTGCAGGCCGAGGTCATCGCCTGCTACCAGACCTTCATCCGCGCGCTGCTCGATCTGACCGACAACATTGTCTCCGGGCGCATCGTCCCGCCGCCGCAGGTGGTGCGCAGCGACGGCGACGATCCGTACCTCGTGGTTGCGGCCGACAAGGGCACGGCGACGTTTTCCGACATCGCCAATGCCATCGCCGCCGAATACCACTTCTGGCTCGGCGATGCCTTTGCCTCGGGCGGCTCGGCCGGTTATGACCACAAGAAGATGGCCATCACCGCGCGCGGCGCCTGGGAGTGCGTCAAGCGGCACTTCCGCGAGATGGCTGTCGATACGCAATGCATGCACTTTACCGTGGCCGGCATCGGCGACATGTCCGGCGACGTATTCGGCAACGGCATGCTGCTGTCGCGCCACATCAAGCTGCAGGCTGCCTTCGATCATCGCCATATCTTCCTCGACCCCGAGCCGCACTCGGTCGTCAGCTTCGCCGAGCGGGCGCGGCTGTTCGCGCTGCCGCGCTCGAGCTGGGATGACTACGACCGCAAGAAGCTCTCGCGCGGCGGCGGCATCTTCGCGCGCACCGTCAAATCGATTGACCTGTCCCCGGAAGCGCGCTCCGTGCTCGGCATCGAGAGCTCGACCGCCGCGCCGAACGAGGTGATCCGCGCAATCCTGCGCATGCCGGTCGATCTGCTGTGGAACGGCGGCATCGGTACGTACGTGAAGGCAAGCGACGAACGCAACGCCGAGGTCGGGGACCGCGCCAACGATGCGGTGCGGGTGGATGGCAAGGAAGTGCGCGCCAAGGTGGTGGGCGAAGGCGGCAATCTCGGGCTCACCCAGCGCGGCCGCGTGGAGTACGCACTGGCGCACGGCCGACTCAACACCGACTTCATCGACAATTCCGCCGGCGTCAACACCTCCGACGTCGAGGTCAACATCAAGATCCTGCTCAATCCGCTTATGCACGAGGGCAGGCTCAGCCGCGGGGAACGCAACCGCCTGCTGGCGCGCATGACCAACGAGGTCGCCGCCCTGGTACTGCGCAACAATTATCTGCAAAGCCAGGCGATCAGCACCCTGGAGCTGCAGTCCACGGTGCGTCTGCCGGAGTTTCAGCACTTGATTCGCCTGCTGGAGCGCTCCGGTGAACTGAACCGCGCGCTGGAATTTCTACCGACGGACGAGGAGCTCACCGAGCGGCGCAAGAGCGGCAGCGGACTTACGCGGCCGGAGCTGGCGATCCTGCTCGCGTACAGCAAGATCTGGCTCAACGCACACCTGCTCGCCTCCGACGTACCCGAAGATCCCTACCTGTCGGCGGAGCTGACGCGCTACTTTCCGACCCCCATCCAGCAGCGCTTCCCGCGGGCCATCGGCCACCACCGCCTGCGCCGCGAGATCATCGCGACCGCTACGACCAACAGTCTCGTGAACCGCATGGGACCGACCTTCGTCACCCGCGCCCAGGAGGACACCGGGGCGGAGCCTGCGGCGATCGCGCGCGCTTACACCGGTGCGCGTGAGATCTTCGCCATGCGCGAGGTGTGGGCACGCATCGAAGCGCTGGATAACAAGGTACCCGCGACCCTGCAGTACGAGGCCGTGTTCCAGACGAGCCGTCTGCTGCGCCACGCGACCTACTGGCTGCTGGCGGCACGCACGCGGCTGCAGGTCGATGCCGTGGTCGCGGAG
>DATHLO010000124.1:0-10650 GCA_035488075.1 Steroidobacteraceae bacterium
GAAGCCGGCGCGGCGCGCCTTGCGCGCCGCCTCGGCCTGCCAGCTCAGCAGCTGGCGGATGTCCTGCGCTTCCATGACGCGCGGACGCTGGTTGCCCATGAAATTCACGTGCGTCGCCATCCATCCGGTGCCCGAGGGCGACATGGGCGGGATGCGGCTGGCGCGGTTAATGACCGAGCCACCACCGTGCCACAGTTCGATGCCCGCAAGCGCACCCTCCTTGTGGATAGCCTCCGTCGTGAGCGCGTGCGAGCGCACATCGTCCTCATCCCAGAGCGTGGCATAGGGCAGCGGGGCGTCATCCGAACTCGGATCAATCGACACGTAGCCGGTGCACACGACGCCCCAGCCGCCTTCGGCCTTCGTGCCGCGAAACGCAGCGCGCATGCGCGGCATGGCGTTCGTCATGCCGGCCGCGTGCGGTACCGCGTAGAAGCGATTGCGCGCGGTCACCGGTCCGATCTTCACCGGTTCAAAGAGAATGTCGTAACGCGGGTTGCGTGCCATACGCAGTCCAAATGGGGCGAGCGCACGAGCGCGTGCGCGCCGGGCCCTACTTCAAGTGAGTCTGCCCGTAGTTGAGCGGATGTTCAATAAGTCTCAGCGAGCCGCTATGCTGCGGCCTTGCTCCGTCCGCCGTGGTGGCTGTAAGGAAGTAGGGCGCATGCTCAAACCACTCCTTCTATTGACCGTGCTCGCACTGCTGCCGCACTTTGCGCGCGCGCAAGCCCCCGACCCGGATACGCCCGAGCCGGGTGCGAGCGAGGAGATCGCGCGCGCCACGACCGAGACGCGTTACCTCTCACCCTGGGTGGCCTACCTGCCGGCCTCCGCCGGTGTCGTTTCGCCGCGTGCCTTTTTGCACCGCATACCCGGGGCGCCCGGTGAGCTGGTGAATTCTGCCACCGCGTACGCGTATTGCCGGGCGCTCGCGGCTTCCTCGCCGCGGGTGCGGCTGTTCACGATCGGACGCTCGGAAGAAGGCCGGGAGATCGTGCTGCTCGCGATCACGGACGAGAACGGCATCCGCGACCTGGAGCGCCTGAAGGCGGCTACGGCCGCACTCGCCGACCCGCGCAAGACCAATCCGGCGGCCGCCGAGGCGATCATCGCCACGGCGCGCCCCATTTACTACTTCAACGCCGGTCTGCACTCGGATGAGACCGGTTCCACCGAGTCGGTGCTCGAGCTCGCCTACCGTCTCGCCGTGTCCGAGCAGCCGATGATCCGGCGCATCCGCGAGAACGTCGTGGTGCTCATCAACCCGGTGGCCAATCCCGATGGCCGTGACAAGCAAGTGGAGTGGTTCTACCGCTACCTCAAGGGCAAGACCGAGCAGGCGCGCCTGCCGCGGCAGGCGCCGCCCTACTGGTCAAAGTATGCGTTCGTCGACATCAATCGCGACGCGCACCAGCAGGTGCACGAGACCACGCGGGCGGTGTTCCGCATGTTCTACGCGTGGCACCCGCAGGTCGTCCACGACCTGCACGAGAGCGTGGCGCTGCTACTGACCTGGAACGGCACCAACCCCCTGAACGAACACGTCGATCCGCTCACCTACGCCGAGCGGCTCGAAATGAGCTTTCACGAAGTGCAGACGCTCACCGGCTTTGGTATGCCCGGGGTGTGGACCTGGAACTTCGGCGACGACTGGGCGCACCTGTACCTCGACTCCATCGCCACCAACCACAACGCCGACGGGCGTGGCTACGAGACCTGGGGCAACGGCAGTGCCGAGACGATGCGCACCGAGCAAACCGACCCGGATCAGACCACCCACCAGCAGTGGTACCGGCCCTCGCCCGCGCCGCCGCAGCCGCTGCTCTGGTCCGCCCGCGACAACGTCAACTACAACGAAACCGCCATGCTGGCGGCGCTCGATGACACGGCACAGCAGGCGAAGACCCTGCTGCGCAACTACTACCTGAAGGGGCTGCACTCCTACGGCAGGGGACTCGACGGGGCGCCGTACGGATTCGTGATTCCGGACGGGCAGGGCGATCCTGCGCGCGTGGCACAGCTCGTCGCGCGTCTTCTCTCCCTCGGTATCGAAGTGCAGCGGGCGGACGCGGTGCTCACGCTGAAGGAGGGCACTTATCCTGCGGGCAGCTACGTCGTACGGCTCGACCAGCCGTACCGCGACTACGCGGTGGATCTTCTGACGGATCAGTTCTACCCGAAGGACGGCCCCGAGGCGTACGACGATGTCTCCTGGTCCTTTCCCGCGCACTACCACCTGAGGGTGATAGCGACGGCGGATCCGCAGGTGCGCGCCGCGCAGCTCTCCTTGCTCACGCAGGCGCCGCACGTCGCCGGCGTGGTCTCCGGCGCGGGCCCGACATTTCTCCTCAAGGACACCGGCCAGGAAGGCCTGCTCGAGGCGCGCTATGCGCTCGAGCGCTTCCGGGTAGCGATCGCCGAGCACGCCTTCACCGTCAATGGCAGCGAGTATCCGCCGGGCTCCTGGATTCTGGCAGCGCAACCGGGCTTGGCCGCGGCCGTGCACGAGGCGGCGGCGAAGCTCGGACTGGATTTTGTCAGCACGAGTGCGGTGCCCGAGGTGGCCCGACACGAAACCCCGGTGCCGCGCCTCGGTTTATGGGTGCCGTGGGCAGACACCGACACCGCCGGCTGGGCGCGCTACACCCTCGATCAGCGCCACATTCCCTACCACTACGTGCGCGATGAGGACATCCGCGCCGGCAAACTCAAGGAGCAGTACGACGTGCTGCTCTACCCGCACGTTGACCTTGAGCTCGCCGAGCAGATCGAAGGGCTGAACAAGGCCTGGGGCCCGATGCCCTTCAAGAAGACCAGCGCCACGCCGAGCTTGGGCACGCCGGCTTCCTCCGAGGACATCACCGGCGGGATTGGTTACGGCGGCTTGGCCGAGCTGCAGAAGTTCCTCGACTCCGGAGGTCTGCTGATCACGCTCGGTAACGGCACCATGCTGCCGCTCGAGAGCGGCCTGGTGCGCGGCGTGCGCCGCGAGGCGGGCGGCGCGCCGCGCAGCACGCAGGGCGGGGGCCTTGCGGCGGCCGCGGCGGCGCAGAACGCGGAGACGCGCACGCCGGGAGCCCACGTGCGAGTCTCCTTCGCACGACCCGAGCACCCGATTGGCTACGGATATGCGCCGCGCACCTGGGTGTTCCGCCAGAACTTCGCCCTCTACTCCATTCCGCGGCGCTGGCTGCGCATGGCGTACTGCACGGTGTGCCTCGACGGACCGCTCGACCGCAGTAGCATCGTGCTCGAATGGGGTGACCGCGACGGCGCACCGTTCGTGGTGAGCGGTCAGGCGTGGGGCGAGGAGAACCTCATCGGCCGCGCGGCGATCATGGATCTGCCCGCGGGCAAGGGCCACGTGATCACATTCAACTTCAACCCCCTGCATCGGGATCTGAATCGCGGTGACCAGCGGCTGCTGTGGAACGCGATCATCAACTGGCGGGCGATCCTCAGCGCGCCGTAGCGCGCAAGGCGGTCAGCTCGGGCGTGGCGTGTTCAGCGACGTGCCCAGATAACAGCCGAACTCCTTGACGAAGTTGACCGAGACCCGCGCATGCACGCGTCCCTGGCGATCGAGGAACTCGGCCTCATCGGCATGTGGCACGACCGCACCGTGCCACACGTTCGGATGCAGGTACAGGCCGCGGCGCCCGTCACACCAGAAGCTCACGAAAGACTCGGGCGTGACGTCATCGCCGGGCAGCGCCAGCGGTATGACGAAGCTCTTGCCGTGCAGCGGATAGAACAGCTGGCCGCCGTCGGGGTGATAGTTGGCCCGCCAGATGAGCGCCCGCTCGCGCGCCTTGCCGATGCCTTCGGCCGCCGCCTCTTCCGGCCAGTTACTCCAGCCAAAAAGATAGCTGTCCCCGACCGCGTGGTTGCGCGCGTAGAGTGTCTCGCCCTTCCAGGCAAACTCGAACAGGCCCTCAGTGAGGCCGCCCTGGTCGCCGCTGTTCTCATCGATCGGCCGCCAGCCCTGGGCGGGCCAGCGCACGATCTCGATCGGGCAGGCCTTGGGGTCATCCACGAGTCGGCCGTAACCTGCAAGCGTGCCCTCAGTTGCCGCGACGAGCGGTGTGTCGTGCACGCGCCGCACGCCTGTCGAGGGCGTGTAGGCAATGGCACCGGGGTTGACATCCATGGGCGGCCTTGTCGTTAAGGTTTTGCGCGCGCCCGCATTATGCACTGGCGCACAGGCAGCGTGAATTTGAGCCCGGGTCCTTTTGGAGGCGCTTTGTAGGAGCGCCGACGGCGCTTTAGGCGACGGCGGGCACGCTGCCGGGCGCGGGGTACAGTCCGCTGGTGCGCGCGCGCGCCTGGATGAGCGTCAAGACGGCATCGATCAGCGGCGTCGGCACGCCGGTAAGCCGCCCGAGCTCCGTCACGACCGTCACCAGCGCATCGATCTCGAGCGAACGCCCGCGCTCCAGATCCTGCAGCATCGACATCTTGTGGCCGACCACGGAACCGGCAGCATCAAGCCGTCGGCTGATCATCTCCGCCGGGATGTGAACTGCGAGCGCTTCATGCACCGCGCGGGTCTCTGCGATCATGGCCTCGCACAGGGCGCGCAGCGCCGGCTCGCCCGTGATCCGGTCAAGCGTCGCACCGGTGAGTGCGCTGATGGGATTGAAGCACACGTTGCCCCAGAGCTTCAGCCAGATGTTCCAGCGGATGTTCTCGCGGATCGGCGCATCAAAACCGGCCGCAGCCAGCGCCTGGCTCAGGGCAAGGACGCGACTCGACTGAGTACCGTCGGGTTCGCCCAAGGTGAACCGATTGAATTTCTCGTGCACGATCAACCCCGGCTCGAGGATTTCGCACGCCGGATCAATTACGCAGCCGACGGCGCGCTCGGGTTGGATGTGCTTCCATTGGCGCGCCCCCGGATCGACCGACTCCAGATGACGCCCCTCGAAGCGGCCACCGCTCTTATAGAAGTACCACCAGGGAATGCCATTCATCGCCGTGAGCACGGCGGTCGCAGGTCCGAGAAGCGGTGCGAAACTTGCCGCGGACTCGTACGCCTGGTGCGCCTTGAGGGCGCAGATCACCCAGTCCTGAATCCCAAAGGCGCGCGGATCATCCGCGGCCGCCACGCGCGCCAGCCGTTCGCTCCCGTGAATGCGCAGTCGCAGACCGCGCTCGCGTATCGCCTGCAGGTGGGCGCCGCGCGCAATCACGCACACCTCGTGACCTGCCAGGGCGAGCTCAACCGCGAGGTAGCCGCCGATCGCCCCCGCGCCGTAGACACAGATTTTCATTCGCGCTCGCTCCTCGCCCCGGCGTGCATTCTTGCCCAAATCTGCGCCGCCGTTTAGATTGAAATGAACCGCGCCCACAGGAGAGACGTATTCCACCGCTGCCGCTTGAGATGCCGGTAGTTGAGATCGCAGCCGCCGGCGGCCCGGAGCAACTGAGGAGCGCCGTGCGAGCGGTTCCTCATCCCGCGGAGGGTGAGGTGCTCATCCGCGTGGCCGCCGCCGGCGTCAATCGCCCGGATGTGATGCAGCGGCAGGGTCTGTACCCACCGCCCCCGGGCGCATCCGATCTGCCCGGCATGGAGGTGGCCGGCGAGATCGTAGCTCTCGGCGCGAACGTTGCTTCCTGCTCGGTCGGGGATCACGTTACGGCGCTGCTCGCCGGGGGCGGCTACGCCGCCTACGCGATCGCCGCCGCGGCACTGTGCCTGCCGATACCCGCCGGCTTGAGCCTGGTGGAAGCCGCGGCGCTCCCGGAGACGTTCTTCACCGTGTGGAGCAATCTGTTCGAGCGCGGCGGCTGCCGCGCCGGCGATAGTGTCCTCATTCACGGGGGCACGAGCGGCATCGGTACGACGGCGATCCAGCTCGCCGCGGCCTGGGGCGCGCGGGTGTTTGCCACCGCCGGCACGCCGGAAAAGGCGCGCACCTGCGAGAAACTCGGCGCCGCGCGCGGCATCGACTATCGCAGCGAGGACTTCGTCGAGGTGGTCAAGCGCGAGACCGCCGGCCAGGGCGTCAACGTGATCCTCGACATGGTGGCAGGCAGTTACGTGTCGCGAAACCTCGAGGCCGCCGCGCCCGACGGACGCATCGTCGTCATTGCGCTGCTGGGTGGTGCGCGCGCCGACGTGAAGATGCATCTGATCCTGACCAAGCGGCTGACGTTGACCGGCTCGACCCTGCGTGCGCGCCCGCTCGCGCAGAAGGCGGCCTTGGCCGCGGCAGTGCACGAGAACGTGTGGCCGTTGCTCTCCGCCGGGCGCGTGCGGCCGGTCATCTGCAAAACGTTTCCGCTCGCCGAAGCCAGTGCGGCACACCGCCTGATGGAGAGCTCGCAGCACGTCGGCAAGATCGTGCTGACTCTTTAGGAAGTTAACCGCCGGCCAGGGTGCCAACGTGCGCGGCGACACTGCGGCCGAGGGCCTGCAGGTTGTAGCCGCCCTCGAGCATCGAGACGATCCGCTTGTGCGCATGACGGTCCGCGAGCGCCATCAGTTCACGCGTCAGCCAGGCGTAGTCGGCTTCCACCAGCGCCAGGCCTCCGAGCAGGTCGTCGCGGTGCGCGTCAAACCCGGCGGAGATGAAGATCATTTGCGGCTTGAACTGCTCGAGCGCCGGCAGCCAGCTCGCAGCGTACAGCTTGCGCACCGCGGCGCCATCGCTGCCGGCGCCGAGCGGCACGTTGATCATATTGGGCGCGGGTCCCTCCGTACCGCTGTAGGGATAGAAGGGATGCTGGAAGAAGCTCGCCATCAGCACCGCATCCTGCCACTGCGGCGCACTGAAGATGAGCTCGGTACCGTTGCCGTGATGCACATCGAAGTCGATGATCGCGACGCGCTCGAGGCCCATGTGCTTGAGCGCATAGGCGGCGGCCACGGCCACGTTGTTGAACAGACAAAACCCCATGGAGCGATTCGGCGTCGCGTGATGGCCGCAGGGCCGTACGGCGCAAAACGCGTTGACGGCACGTGCCTCCAGCAGCTCATCGACCGCCAGCACGCCGGCGCCCGCGGCCCGCCGCGCCGCCGCCAGGGTGTACTGATTCATCGCCGTATCCGGATCCAGCTGCAGATAGCCTTCCCGCGGCGCATTCTCGAAGATCAGGTCGACGTAGGAGGCGCGGTGCACGCGCTTGAGCTCGGTGTCGGCGGCGAGCGGTGCCGGCAGGCAGCGCAAGCCCTCGAGCAGGCCGCTGACGCCGAGTTCCTCCTGGATGGCGAGCAAGCGCTCCGGGCATTCCGGATGTCCCGCGCCCATCTCGTGGCGCAGGCAATCGGGGTGAGTGATGTACGCGGTATTCATGGTGTGTGCACAGTGCCTAGGGCGCCCCGAGAACCGTGCCGACCGTCAGACCGATCTCGGCACACAATTGCGGCGCCGGCAGCTTCTTCCCCGCCTCGTAGCGCAGCTTGAACACCTCGATCTCACCGCCCTGCGCGGCGATGGACAGACTCTGCGCGCCGATTGCCGTCACCGCGCCGATCGCGCCGCGCACCTGCGCGAAACGCTGGAACACGTGCCTGCGCGAGTCGAGCAGCTGCAAGCGCTTGCCGCCGAACGTCGTCCACGCCCCCGGGGCAGGATTACAGCCGCGGATGAGGTTGTAGATCAGATCGACGTGGTTGTGCCAGTTGATGTGCGCCTCCGCTGCCCGACACCAGCCTTCGTAGCTCGCCTGGGACTCATCCTGAACGGTGAGCTCGGCGCGCCCGCTGACCACGAGATCGGCGGCCTGCAGCAACGCCTCGATGCCCATCGGGTAGAGCCGCTCGAAGTACACGCTCCCGAGGGTGTCATCCGCCCCGATCGGGGTCTCACGCTGCAGGATGACCGGGCCCTCGTCCAGGCCGTCCGTCGGACGGAAAATGCTCAGCCCGGTGCGCGTCTCCCCGCGAATGATCGGCCAGTTGATGGAACTCGGCCCGCGATACCGCGGCAGAAGCGAGGGGTGATATTGAATCGTCCCGTGGCGCGGAATGCTCGCAAACTCCTGCGGCACGAACTGCAGTACGTAGGCCATGACGCCCAGATCCACTGCAAGGCTGCTGAGGGCTGCGTGCGCTTCGGGTGTCTTGAGGGAGGCAAACTGGTAGGTGCGAATGCCGGCCTGCTCGGCCGCAACCCGCAAGGCATCGGCAGGGGCACCGGGCTTTTCGGGCGCGCAAAAAACGCCCGCGACCGTATCGCCGCGCTTGAGGAAGGCTTCGAGGACCGCCTGTCCGAAGGCCTGCTGCCCGACGATGGCAATGTGCACTCAGCCGACTCCTGTGGGCCGGCGATGCCGACCGCAAGCTGCAGCGTGACTTGAACGTCCTCGGGCTTTCGGGGCCGCCATGCGGCGCTCACCGGCGCTGTGCATTCGGATCATGATCTTCGACCTCGCCGGCTGCCCGGGTGCATCGGGACGTGTCGCAGCATTATATGTACCCTGTCTCATATCTCATATATGTTGGGCGCAACGCCAGGGCACAACCCTGGGCTCAGGCGGCAGCCTCTGGACGTGCGAAGGAGCTCACATGGCGGGTCGTAACTTTCTCTTTGTTCCCGGGCCCACGAACGTGCCCGACCGGATATTGCGCGCGATGCACGTTGCGATGGAGGACCATCGTTCGGCGGTATTCCCCGAACTGACCCGCAGCTGCATCGAGGGACTCAAGCCGATCTTCAAGACCACCAGCGGCACTCCTATTCTCTTCCCGTCTTCGGGCACCGGCTGCTGGGAGGCGGCACTCACGAACTGCCTCGACCCCGGCGCGAAGGTCCTGATCGCCCGCTTCGGGCAGTTCAGCCACCTGTGGGTGGATATGTGTCAGCGGCTCGGCTACGAGGTCGAGGTGCTCGAGACGGCCTGGGGCGAGGGCGCCCCGGTCGAGCGCTACCTCGCCTCACTCAGCGCCGACAAGCAGCACCGCATCAAGGCCGTGCTGGTGTGTCAGAACGAGACCGCCACCGGGGTCACGAGCGATGTGGCGGCCGTGCGGCGCGCGATGGATAGCATCGCCCATCCGGCGCTGCTGTTCGTGGACGCGGTGAGTGCGCTGTGCAGCATCGATTTTCAGATGGACGCGTGGCGCGTGGACGTGTGCGTCAGCGGCTCGCAGAAGGGCCTGATGCTGCCGGCGGGCCTGGGCGTGACGTGCGTCAGCCAAAAGGCGCTCGAGGTGGCCAAGAGCGCGACCTCGCCGCGCTGTTACTTCGACTATGGCGACATGGTGCGGGCCAACGCGTCGGGCTTTTTCCCCTATACCCCCTCGGTGCCGATGCTGCACGGCCTGCGCGAGGCGCTCGCCATGCTCGCCGAAGAGGGGCTGGAGAACGTCCTGCGGCGGCACAGTTACCTCGCCGGCGGCGTACGCGCCGCGGTATTTGAGGGCTGGAAACTCAAGCTGTGCGCGGTCGCACCCAAGTGGTACTCCGACACCGTGTCCGCGGTCATGCTGCCACCGGGCGTTGACGGCGCGGCGCTCATCGAGCACGCGTTCATGCGCTACAACCTCGCCCTCGGTGCGGGCCTCGCACAGGTGGCCGGCAAGCTCTTCCGCATCGGGCATCTCGGGGATCTGAACGAGCTCATGCTGCTCGGCGCGCTCGGCGGGGCGGAAATGGCCATGATCGACAGCGGCGTAAAGATCGAGCCGGGGAGCGGTGCGGCTGCGGCGCAGAAATACTGGAGAAGCCACGCCGCCAGTGCCAAGGCCGCCGCGGCATGACACGGGTCGTCTTCCTGGATCGGGCTTCCGTCAAGGCGCAGGTGCGCCGGCCCGCCTGCGCCACCGAATACGTCGAGTATGAGAAGACCGCCCCCGAGCAGATCGTGCCACGCCTGCAGGGGGCCACGGTCGCCATCATCAACAAGCTGCCGTTGCGCTCGGAGAGCCTCGAGCGCCTGCCGCAGCTGAAGATGATCGCCGTGGCGGCAACGGGCTACGACGTGGTGGATGTCGCCTATTGCAAGGCGCACGGGATCGCCGTCGCCAATATCCGCAACTACGCGGTCCACACCGTGCCCGAACACGCCTTCGCCCTGATTCTCGCCTTGCGCCGCAACCTGCTCGCGTATCGTGCGGACGTGGAGCGGGGCGTGTGGAATAAGTCCGAGCAGTTCTGTTTCTTCACCTACCCCATCGGTGACTTGTACGGCTCGACGCTCGGCATCATCGGCGAAGGGGCGATCGGGCAGGGCACCGCGGCTGTCGGACGTGCGTTTGGCATGCGGGTGCTGTTCGCCGATCATGCGCCGCCCAAGGCAGAGGGCGTGACCTTCACGCCGCACGAGGAGGTGCTGGCGCAGGCGGACGTGCTCTCGCTGCATTGCCCGCTGACGCCCGAGACGCGCAACCTCATCGACCTGGCGGCGCTGCGCAAGATGAAGCGCAGCGCGCTGCTGATCAATACCGCCCGCGGTGGCCTGGTCGATGAGGCGGCGCTCATTCAGGCGCTGGACGAGGGACTGATCGCGGGTGCAGGCTTTGACGTGCTGACCGTGGAGCCCCCGCGCAACGGACATCCGTTACTTGACGTGCGGCGTCACAATTTCATCCTCACCCCGCACATCGCCTGGGCCTCCGACGGCGCCATGCAGTTCCTCGCCGATCAGCTCATCGACAACATCGAGTTGTGGTGCGCCGGGACGCCCCAGCACCTGGTGACCTGA
>DATHLO010000125.1:0-4655 GCA_035488075.1 Steroidobacteraceae bacterium
CGATCAGGTCGACGAGCTCGGTCGGAATGCTAATCCCGGTGATCTTCGACTCAATGACAACACGCCAGTGGGCCGCCGCGCTTGCGCCCTCGATCGTAAGAGACAAGAGCTCATAGCGGCTCAACCGGAAAGTCTTCACCAGAATCGAAAGCCAGGGTCGGATGCGTGCGATGCGGCTCGCATCAATCGCAATCGGTTTGCCGTCACTTGAGCCGGCGATGCGCAAGCGCGCATCGGGCGAGAAAACCCGGCACAACCGCTCGAGGTCCCCGGCCAGACGCGCGGCGTGCAACTCCTTCACCAGCTGTTCAACCTGCGAGCGATCCGTCATTCCTGTGTACCCCGTGCGGCTCCGGCTGCCTCAAGCAGGCTGCGGATGTCGGCGCCCATCTGCGCGAAGGCGTTACCGGCGTACGGGATCAGCCCGCCCATCCCGTAGAACAGGTGAATCATACCGGGATGGCAGCGGTAAATCGTCCTGACGCCGAGCGCCTCGAGGCGCTCGGCATAGGCGCAGCCCTCATCGCGCAGCGGATCGTACTCGGCCGTATGGATGATCGTCGGCGGAAGATTCCTAAGGTCCGCCGCGCGCAGCGGTGACACGCGTGGATCGGCAGGATCAGTATCCGGCGCCAGGTAGTACTTGAGATCGTGCTCCAGCGTCTCCCGATCCACCAGGTAGCCCTGGGCGAAGCTGCGGCGCGAGTCGCTCTCCGCGGCAAAATCCATGATCGGACACAGGAGAAACTGAAACGCCAGCGGCACTTCCTGCGAGCGCGCCATCATCTGACAGACCACCGCCGCCAGGGTTGCCCCGGCCGAATCGCCGCAGATGCCCAAGCGCTGCGCGTCAATACCCAGGTCCCTGGCTTGAGCTGCGATCCACGCCGCGGCCGCGTACCCGTCTTCGAGGGCCGCGGGAAAGCGACTCTCGGGGCCTAAGCGATAGTCGACCGAAACCACGCGGCAGCCGCTCGCGTTCGCGAGCGAGCGGCAGATGGGGTCGTGTGTGTCGAGAGTGCCCGCCACGAGGCCCCCGCCGTGAAAATAAATCAGGCCCGGGAGGATCTGCCCGGAGGGCGCCCCGGCGGGCGCATAGAGGCGCACGGCGAGCGCGCCGGCGGGTCCGGGCAGTGCGTGGTCCTCGACTGCCGCCACGGCCTCCGACGGCCCTGCGAAGCTCAGGAGGTGCTCAAGGGCATTACGGCGCTCAGCCGCGGTGAGGGAAAGCGCGCTGGGCGGGTTCAGAGCGGCCAGCGTATCCAGGAAGCGCTTGGCGCGCGCATCAAGGGGCATGGGCTACATGCGGCCACAAACCGGGCTGCACCGGGTCACAGCTTCGGTCATAGCGCGAGTGCGCGGCGCGCCGAGGCCGGCCAGCGGGCAAGATCGATGCCGTGGTTGGCGAAGAGCGCCACCGCGAGGCGATCCATGCCGAAGGCCACACAGCTGGTATGCGCGTGCTCGTGGCGGACATCGTACAGTCCCCACACCTCACCGAAGTGCGCCTGATGATAGTTGAAGCTCATGCAAGCCGTGGGCTTCGCCCCCGGGTAGAACGGAATGAGCAGCTCGAACTTAAGCGAGTTCTGCACCTGACTCACCGCCATCATCTGTCCGACTCGGCCAAAGAACGGATCGCTCGCCACGTCGAGCGTGTAAGGTAAAGCGAGCTCATCGGCGAGCCCCTGGGCACGGCTCATCCAGCCCTCGCGAAACACCCGTATCTCCTCGGGGCTACCGATGCGTACGAACTCGCGCATGCGGAAAGACTGCAGCCGGTCCAGGGAGCGCGAGGGCTCGCGGCGGAAGCAGTCGGCGGACACGTCGAAAATGAGCCCGCCGGCGGCAATGCCGCCGCGGCTCGCCACCAGGGGGTAAACCGGGTAGCAGGCGGCCGGTGAGAGCACGAGGTCCACGGCCGCAAGCGAACTGGTCCAGTCGCCGCCTTCCTGGCAGCGGTCGGCGGCGCTGCGGATCTGCGCCTCCGTGCCATGCAGTGCGCACACGCAGCCGAGCAGGTTCGGAAAACTCAGAAGGTAGCCGGACTTCTCCAGCTGCTTGCGGCTCATCACCGGCGGGAAACGCAGCACCTCCGCAAGCGGGTCGCGCTGCGCGGAAATGAAGGCGCCGAGCCTCTCGATGATGCCCTCATACAGCGCACTGCGGGCGTAGACGCCATCGACTCCCATGTCCCGAAAAAGCGCACCCGCAATTGCCGCGAGCGGGTCGTTTGGGGCGGTTTCAGCCTGAGAAACGCTCATCGTCGGTAGAGCTCCGGACGGTGCCCGGGCAGAGCCGCGGCAATCACTCGCGCAGCGACGTCGGGATGGCGCTCATCAGCGCCGGCGTCGCCAGATTTGCGAGGATGCGATCGTTATTGATCATGATCGGTGAGGACAGTACGTCGCGCAGATGGCGCCCGAGGGTGTAGTCACCGTCGTTGCGGTAGCCGGCAAGGCCGCAGGCGCGCATGGCGCTCATGACGGTCGAGGCGGCCAGCTCCGAGGCCTCGACCTTGGTGAGCGTAATCATGGTCTGGAAGTCCAGGCTCGCCAGGGCCTGCGGATCGTCCATGAGCTGTTGGTATCGGCGTAGCGAGGTGGTCAGCATGCCACGGAGCGTGCGCAGCGTTGCCATCGCCTTGGTGAACTGCGGCGCACCGGGGGGCAGCTGTCCGTTGCTGTGGCGCATCGCGTTGCGGATGAAGGCCTGCGCGCGCGCGGTAGCGCTCGCGGCAATTCCGGTCCACACCGAGCCCCACAAGAGGTGCGCCGAGGGCACCATGGTGCGCGCGTGAATGACCTCGTAAGGATCCGGCAGCACCTGGTCGGCCACCGCGTTCGCCTTGAGCATGTAGCCCTCGCTGCAGGTGCCGCGCATGCCGAGCGCGTTCCAGCCCTGCAACCGGGTGAGTGTGTAATCACTCTTGAGCAGCGCCACCAGCACCTGATCGGACGCACTCGCATCCGCCGCCCGCCGCGCCGTGGTCACGACCCCATCGGCGTACGCGCCGTAGGAGATGACACTCGCCTTGCGCTCAAGAGCAATGCGGCCGCCGTCCAGGGGTTCAATCGGGGCTTCGCTGGAGCGGATGTTGCCCCCGCCCTGGCCCTCGGTGGTCGATGAGGCGAGTAACAACTGCTCGGCGCACAGGCGCCTGAGCAGCTGCTGCAGCGCGACGCTTGCGCCCATGTGGCGCGTGATGCACGCGATCTTGATCTGGTGCATCGCGTAGATCATGCCGGTGGAGGAACAGGCCTGGCCGAGCTGGTAGCAAACATCGGCCGCGTCGCCGATGCTGCCGCCCTCACCGCCGAGGGTCTTCGGCACCATGATGCCGAGGAGCCGTTGGGCCTTCGCGGCGGCGAAGGCCTCCGCGGGGAAGCGCGCGGCCGCATCAACATCCAGTGCGTGGGCGGCAGCCACAGTCGCCACGCTCTTGGCGCGCGAAGTCAGATCTGCGACCACGGCGTCGGCGACTCCGGTAGGCGTACCCCCGATCAGCTGCGCTTCCATTAACGAGACCCCCAGATTAGTTTTCCTTCTGGCCAGACGGTAATCTGGCTAACCGATGATACATCAGTACCTTGCGACGCCCTTCGCAGGTCGTCACAAAAGGGACCCCTGAAAAATAAGTGAAATATCATGCCGGTAACCCTTGAACCCCGCAGGACGCGGGCTACTGCCCGCCGCACCATCCTGGGGCGGCAGGAAGCTGAAGGTGCGATCCGCATCGGCCTCATCAATAACATGCCCGATTCGGCGCTCCAGTCGACCGAAGCACAGTTTTGCGGCCTCCTCGAGGGGGCGGCCGGAAGCCTCCCCGTCACGGTGCGGCTGTCGTCCTTTCCGGAGCTGCCGCGGGGGCCCGAGGCCCTGGGAGAGATCGACCGCAGCTACTGGCCGATCGAGGATCTCCTCGCCGAGCCCCTGGATGCCCTGATTGTCACAGGGACCGAGCCCCGCGCACCGCGCCTGATCGATGAGCCCTACTGGCCGCGTTTCGGCCAGCTGCTGGCGTGGGCGCAGGCGCACACCGTCGCGAGCGTCTGGTCGTGCCTTGCGGCGCACGCGGCCGTCGAGGTGTTCGATGGAATTCAGCGGCAGCGTCTGCCGCAGAAGCGCAGCGGCGTTTACGAGCACAGCATCCTGGGCGGCCACCGCCTTCTGCAGGGGGTGAGCGCGCCACTCTTCATGCCGCACTCGCGCTGGAACGAGCTGCCGCTGGAGGCGCTGCGCGATGCGGGTTACACGATTCTCAGTTGGTCCGCCACGAGTGGTGCGGATGCCTTCGTCCGCCAGCGTGGCAGCCTTCTGCTGTTCTTCCAGGGGCATCCGGAGTACGAGAGCACCACGCTCCTGAAGGAATACCGGCGCGATATCGGCCGCTACCTGAGTGGCACGCAGGCGCACTACCCGACGCTGCCGGTCGGTTATCTGTCCCCCGAGGCGACGAAGTTGACGGAAGCTTTCGAACACGAGGCGCTGGCGCAGCGCACGCCGCAGCTCCTGCAGCGTTTTCCGTTCGCGACCCTCGCCACGGCACTCCAGAACAGCTGGCAGGCGTCGGCAGTGGCCATTTACCGCAACTGGCTCGCTTTCATCGCCGAGCGCCGGGCGACGGCACGCCCGACAGAACCGGTATCATTGGC
>DATHLO010000126.1:0-5389 GCA_035488075.1 Steroidobacteraceae bacterium
TCCGCCGGCGGCAGCTCATCATCGAACATCGCAGACAACTGACTGTCGAGTTCCTCGTTCATCCGAAGTCCTCTGCTCGACCGAGTCCACCTTCAAAAACCTCCCGCAGGCGCCGGTCAATCGCCTCACGGGCACGGAAGATGCGCGAGCGCACGGTGCCGACCGGGCAGTCCATGGCTGCGGCAATCTCTTCATAAGAGAGCCCCTCCAGCTCGCGCAGCACGATCGCGGTGCGCAGATCCTCTGGCAGCGCGTCAATCGCGGCGTTGACGGTGGTGCGGATCTCATCCGTCAACACGAGCCCCTCGGGCGTCTCGGCATCTTTCATGCGGCCTTGCATGTCGTAAGACTCATCGCTGCTGTTGCGGTCGAGATCATATTCAATCGGGCTGCGATCACGCGACACGACGGCATTCTTGGCGGTGTTGATGGCAATGCGGTACAACCACGTATAGAACGCGCTGTCGCCACGGAACTGGGGCAATGCCCGGTACGCCTTGATGAATGCTTCCTGGGCAATGTCTTCAGCCTCGGCCGGGTTGCGCACGTAGCGCATAACCAGCTTGACGAGTTTGTGCTGGTACTTGAGAACCAGCGCATCAAACGCCCCCTTGTCGCCGCGCTGCACGCGGCGAACCAGACTCAGATCACTGGCATCGGCGCTCATGCGCGCCTTACTTACGCAACCAAGGCCGCCGAGCTGCGAGCTGGATAGACTGTAAGCTCTCGTAAAAGTTCAGCATCACGGGTCCCGGGGGTTGTGGCCCCCGAGAATAGCGCCGAAGGGCCCCTCAGGCGACATAAGCGCGGATCCGCCTCACTAAACGGGCCCGGGTGGCGCCGGGGGGGTCGATTCCGCCCAGCAGGTACCCGCAGAGCTGCGGATCGGGCAGGCCCAGGAGCTCCTCAAACCCGGCCTGCTCGGCCGGGGTCGCCTGAAGCAGCGGGCCACGCGCGAAGCGCTCGAGCAGCAGGTCGAGCTCCTTCATGCCGCGACGGCAACGCCACAGCGCGCGGCGCAGTGCGGCCTCGGCCGCGGGGGTGAGGGCTGTGCCGCGCATCTCAGCTCTGGCGCTCCAGCATCATCTTCTTGATTTCGGCGATGGCGCGCGCCGGGTTCAGGTCCTTCGGACACACGTCCGTGCAGTTCATGATCGTGTGGCAGCGGTACAGGCGGAAAGGATCCTCGAGGTCATCCAGGCGCTCGCCGGTCGCCTCGTCGCGGCTGTCGATGATCCAGCGGTACGCGGCCAGCAGCGCCGCCGGACCAAAAAAGCGCTCGCTGTTCCACCAGTAACTCGGGCAGGCCGTCGAGCAGCAGGCACACAGGATGCAGGCGGCCGGGCGGTCGATCTTCTCCTGCTCCTCCTTGCTCTGCAGCCGCTCGCGCTCGGGCGGTGGCGGGGTGCGCGTCTGCAGCCAGGGTTTCACGGCCGCGTACTGGGCATAGAAGGTCGTAAGGTCGGGCACCAAATCCTTGATCACCGGCAGGTGCGGCAGCGGGTAGATGCGCAGCTCACCGCCCAGGTCCTGCATCGCGGTGGTGCAGGCGAGGCGGTTTACGCCATTGATGTTCATGGCGCACGAGCCGCAGATGCCCTCGCGGCAGGAGCGACGAAACGTGAGCGAGGAGTCGACGGCGGCTTTGAGCTGGATCAGGGCATCCAGCACCATCGGTCCGCAGCTTTGCGTGTCGAGCGTGAAGGTGTCGATGCGCGGGTTGTCGGCCGCATCCGGGTTGAAGCGGTAGATACGCACCGTGCGCAGCTCGCGCGCACCCGCCGGCGGCGGATGCGTGATGCCTTTGACCGGGCGCGAGTGGGCGGGCAGGCGAAATTCGGCCATCGCACTCCTTTAGTAAGTACGCGCCTTGGGCGGAAAGGACTCCACCTCGTGCGTCAAGGTGTTGAGGTGCACCGGGCGGTAATCAAAGCGCACGCGCTTGGGAGCCTCGACCCAGGCGAGGGTGTGCTTCAGCCAGTTCTGGTCGTCGCGCTGGGGAAAATCCTCGCGCGCATGCGCGCCGCGGCTCTCGGTGCGGTTGGCGGCCGAATGAATAGTGGCGGTTGCCTGCAGCAGCAGGTTCTCGAGCTCGAGCGTTTCGATCAGATCAGAGTTCCAGATGAGCGAGCGGTCGCTGATGCGCACGTCGGCGAAGGACTCAAAGGTGGCCCCGAGCTTCTGGATGCCCTCGCCGAGGGTCGTGCCGGTGCGAAACACCGCCGCATCCAGCTGCATGGTCTTCTGCATTTCCAGGCGAATCGCCGCGGTACCGCGGCTGCCGTTGGCGTGTCGCACGCGATCCAGCCGCGCGACGGACGCATCGCCTGCGTCTTTGGCCCAGGGCTTGTGCGGACTGCCGGGTTTGATGATCTCCACGCAGCGACGCGCCGCTTCGCGCCCGAAGATGACCAGGTCGAGAAGGGAATTGCTGCCGAGGCGATTGGCGCCGTGCACCGAGACGCACGCCGCCTCGCCGATCGCCATGAGGCCGGGGACGATGCCGTCCGGGTCGCCGCGGTGCGGACGCACGACCTCGCCGTGGCAATTGCAGGGGATGCCGCCCATGTTGTAATGCACCGTAGGCTGTACCGGAATGGGTTCCTTGGTGACGTCCACGCCGGCGAAGATGCGCGCGGTCTCCGCAATGCCCGGCAGGCGCTCGTGAATAACCTCGGCACCCAGGTGCTCAAGGTGCAGATCGATGTGATCGTGTTCAGCACCGACGCCGCGTCCCTCGCGGATCTCGACCGTCATCGCCCGGCTGACGACGTCGCGGGAGGCTAAGTCCTTCGCGTTGGGCGCATAGCGCTCCATGAAACGCTCGCCCTTGGAGTTGGTGAGGTAGCCGCCCTCGCCGCGCGCGCCCTCGGTGATCAGGCACCCGGCACCGTAAATGCCGGTCGGATGAAACTGCACGAACTCCATATCCTGCAGCGGCAGCCCGGCGCGCAGCACCATCGCGTTGCCATCCCCGGTGCACGAGTGCGCCGAGGTGGAGGAAAAGTAGGCGCGCCCGTAGCCGCCGGTGGCCAGAATCGTCATCTGGGCGCGAAAGCGGTGCAGCGTGCCTTCCGCCAGATCCAAGGCGATGACCCCGCGACACTCGCCCTCCTCCATGATCAGATCGATCGCGAAGTACTCGACGAAGAAGGTGGCGGCGTGGCGCACCGACTGCTGGTAGAGCGTGTGCAGCATCGCGTGTCCGGTGCGGTCGGCCGCCGCACACGTGCGCTGCGCGATGCCCTTGCCGTAGTGCGTGGTCATGCCGCCGAAAGGCCGCTGGTAGATGCGCCCGGCATCGGTGCGCGAAAAGGGCACGCCGTAGTGCTCCAGTTCGATGACCGCCGCCGGTGCCTCCTTGCACATAAGTTCGATGGCGTCCTGATCGCCGAGCCAGTCCGAGCCCTTGACGGTGTCGTACATGTGCCAGCGCCAGTCATCCTCACCCATGTTGCCGAGCGCCGCGCTGATGCCCCCCTGCGCGGCCACGGTGTGACTGCGGGTCGGGAAGAGCTTGCTGATGCAGGCGGTGGACAGGCCGCTCTCGGCCAGCCCGAGCGTGGCGCGCAGGCCCGCGCCGCCGGCGCCGACGACGATGACGTCGTAGCTGTGATCGATGAACTGGTAAGCGCTCACGCAGCGCCCCCGAGGGCGATCTTGAGGATCGCGAACACACCGGCGGCGCCGATGAGGACGTGGGCAAAGCCCACCAGCACCAAGAGCAGGGTCTTGGCGCCCGCACCGTGCACGTAATCCTCGATGATCACGCGCAGGCCGAGCTGCGAGTGCCAGGCGCCGATGAGAACCAACAGCACGAGCCATAGCGCGCTTGAGCTCTGCGCCAGCCAGCGCACCACGATGGCGTGATCGAGCGAGGGCAGCGCCAGGAGCGAAACCGCGAACCAGATCGACAGCGGCACGAGCGCAAGCGAGGTCAGGCGTTGCCGCCACCAGTGGTGCACACCGGAGCGTGCAGGCCCGGCGCCGAGGACCTGGCGCAGCGGCGTCGTGAGGCTCATACGGCGCGTCCGTGCCACAGGCCATAGCCGAGTGCGAGGGTGAGCAGCAGGCTCACGATCACGATAAGCCACGCGCTCCTCTGTGACTGCGCGCGCTCCAGGCCGCGACCGCTGTCCCACACCAGATGGCGAATGCCGGCGAGCAGGTGATAGCAGAACGCAAAGACAAACGCCGCCATAATCACTTTAAAGAGCGGCAGGCCGAGCCAGCGCTGCGCGCGCTGCTGGGCGGCGGCACCGCCGGCAACCGCCACGAGCCAGTACACGAGCACGAGCAGTCCGAGTGACAGGCCGACGCCGGTAAAGCGATTGAGAATCGAGGTCGTCAGGGTGTACTTAAACTTGTACACCGACAGGTGCGGCGATAACGGTCGGCTCGGCATAGACTTTCAAAAATCGATACAGCGCCCGTTCTTTTCCCAGTCGCCAAAGCGCGTAGGCTCAGGTCCGGCGGATCCTCCAAGCTCGCGCGGCGGCGCGCTGACCGGCAACGGCGCGCTGAGGGCGAGGACTGCGGCACCAGGATCGGCGGGAGGTGATTCGGGGCTCTTGTGATCAGGCGTCGACATACCCATTTAGTCTGCCAGAATTCCCCCTACCGGGCCACGCAATAGTTAAGGAAAAACAACGATCAACTTCATGCGCGTGCAAAACAATCGTGTGTCACTGGATTCTCTGGGTGTGCTGCGCGCGCGGGGCGCCGACGTGATTGCATTTCTGCAAGGACAGCTGTCCAACGACGTGTCGCGCGTTGCGCCGGATCGTTCCCTCATGGCCGGTTATCACAACCCCCAGGGACGCGCGATCGCGCTGTTGCGTTGCGTGGCGCTCGCTGAGGACGACCTGCTCGCCATTGTGCCGCGCGAGCTTGCGGCCCCGGTCGCGGGCAGACTTGCGAAATTCATACTACGCGCCAAGGTAAAGCTCAGCGACGAGTCCACACAATGGTCGGTTGAAGGAGTGCTCGCGGCGGAGGCGGTGAACGGCGCCGCCGATGCGCTCACGCACCTGCGGCCCGCGACGCCGGGCGGCGTGTTGCGCGCGGATGATGCGCGCATCGTGCGCATCGGGGAGTCGGGCGCGCGTCTGCTGGTGGTGCGGCCGGCGGCTGCGCCGTCCTTGCTCGGGTCACTCACGGAAGGCACTCTTCAGGAGTGGCGGCTCGGCGCCATCGCCGCCGGGGAACCGGAAGTTTACGCTGCGACCTCGGAGCAATTCGTGGCGCAGATGCTCAATCTTGACGTCCTCGGCGCCATCGCCTTCGACAAGGGCTGCTACACCGGACAGGAAGTCATCGCGCGTGCCCACTATCGCGGACGCGTGAAGCGGCGGATGCAGCGCTTTGTGACCCATGCGCCCCGGGCGTT
>DATHLO010000127.1:0-6790 GCA_035488075.1 Steroidobacteraceae bacterium
CTGCCCCGTGGCGATGGAGCCGGTCAGGGAGACCATGCGCACGCGCGGGTGACTGGTGAGGAGGCGCCCGACCGGCTCACCCCGACCGCAGACGATGTTAACCACGCCCGGCGGCAGCACCTCGGCCAGCACCGTGGCGAGCTTCAGGGCGGTGAGCGGGGTCTGTTCGGAAGGCTTGAGCACGAGGGTGTTGCCGGCCGCGACCGCCGGGGCGATCTTCCACGCGAGCATCATCAGCGGATAGTTCCAGGGCGCGATGGATGCCACGACCCCGACCGGGTCGCGGCGAATCATGCTGGTGTGACCGGGCAGATACTCCCCGGCGGCGAGTCCCTGCGGCGCACGGCACACGCCGGCGAAATAACGAAAGATATCCGCGATCGCGGGCAGCTCGTCATTGAGCACCGCGGCGAGCGGCTTACCGGTATTGCGCGATTCGAGCGCGGCATAGGCCGGCGCGTCCGCATCGATTCGGTCGGCGAGGCGCAGCAACAGCGTGGCACGCTCCTTGGGCGCGGTGCGGGCCCAGCCGGGGAAGGCTGCCTCGGCGGCCGCGACCGCCGCTTGCACCTGCGCGGAGGAGGCCTCGGGCACCGTGGCAATCTGCCCACCGGTGGCTGAATCAAGCACCGCCTCGGCCTGCCCCTCGCCCGTCACCAGCCGGCCCGCGATCAACAGCTGCGTCTGCATGTGCTTCTCCTCGCAAATTCCGGTCGCGGCTTGCCGCATTGCGCCGCAACGTTATATTATTGTCGCCATAATATTACCACGTAACGCGACGCACTCGCGAGGCCCGCCATGAACCCCGACGTCCTCATCACCTGCGCCATCACGGGTGACGACACCAAGGTCACCAAGAGCCCGCACTGCCCGGTAACGCCCGAGCAGATCGCGAACTCCGCGATCGAGGCGGCGCGCGCCGGAGCGGCGATCGTACACATCCACGTGCGCGATCCGGAGACGGGCGAATTCAGCATGGCCACCAAGCACTACCGTGAAGTGGTCAAGCGCATCCGCGAAAGCAAGGTCGACGTGCTGGTGAATCTCACCTGCGGTATGGGCGGCTATATCGTCATCGGCAAGCACGGGCTGCAGGACACGCCCGCCGCGGGGAGCGACTTCGTCACCCAGCAGGAGCGCATGCGTCATGTGATTGATTTGTGCTCCGAGGGCTTGTACCGGCCCGACATCGCCACGCTCGACTGCGGCACGCTCAACTTCGGCGACGGCAACCGCGCCTACATCTCCACCCCGGAATACTGCCGTGAAGGCGCCGCCATCCTGCGCGATCTGAAGGTCAAGGTGGAAATGGAGGTCTTCGATACCGGTAACCTCTGGTTTGTGAAGCAGATGGTGAAGGAGGGTCTGATCCCCGCTCCTGCCCTGATCCAGCTGTGCACCGGCATCCCGTACGGCGTACCGGCCGACGTCGGACACCTGCTCGCCATGGTGAACACGCTACCGGAAAACAGTGTGTGGAGCTCCTTCGCCATCAGCCGCATGCAGATGCCGTGGGTGGCACAATCGATCCTGCTCGGCGGCAATGTGCGCGTCGGGCTCGAGGACAACCTGTACCTGAGTCGTGGCGTCTACGCGAGCAATGCCCAGCTGGTCGAGAAGGCACGCACGATCATCGAGGCCATGGGGGCGCGCGTCGCGACGGCGGGCCAGGCACGCGAGCGCCTGCAGCTTCACTGACGTGGCCGGCATACCCATCTACGAGTCCCCGATCCGGCCCGAGTGGATCGACTATAACGGCCATCTGCGCGATGCCTACTACGGGCTGATCTTCAGCGAGGCCATCGACGCGCTCATGGATCGCGTGGGCCTGGACGCGGCCTACCGGCAGCGCACCGGGGGCACCTTATATACGGTGGAAATGCACCTGCACTACCTGCATGAGGTCAAGCAGACCGACACCGCGGTCGTTGCCTTGCGGCTTCTGGGCGTGGATGCGAAACGCATTCACGCCGCGCTCGAGCTGCTGCGCGCCGGGCACCCGGAGGTTGCCGCGGCCGCGGAAGTCATGCTGCTGCACGTGCGGCAGCACGACGGCACGGTATCGGTGACCTCATTCCCGCCCGCGGTCAGCGCTGCCTTGCGCGCGCTTGAGACCGCCGCCGCGGGCATGGAAGCGGGCGCCCCCGGTTCGCGGTGCATGGAGTTGCGTCCCGCCGCGCGCACGCCATGAAGGCGCACGCCATGCAGCGTCTGCTCGCTCCGCGCAGTGTGGCGCTGATTGGTGGGGCGTGGGCGGATGCGGTGCAGGCGGCCAGTCGCGTCATCGGTTATACGGGTGAGATCTGGCGCATCCATCCGAGCCGCGCCTCCAGCGCGGCGCAGCGCTACTTCCGCAGCGTCGCTGAGCTGCCCGGAGCCCCCGATGCGGCCTTCATCGCCGCGCCCAACCGTGATGTACCGGGCATTGCCGCCGCCCTCGCCCGCCGCGGCGCGGGCGGCTTCGTGTGTTTCGCCGCCGGATTCTCCGAGACCGCTACCGAGGAGGGCGTGCGCCTCACCGAGGAACTCGTGGCCGGCGCGGGTGAGTTGCCGTTCTTCGGGCCGAACTGTTACGGCTTCATCAACTTTTTTGATGGCGTGGCGCTGTGGCCCGACCAGTTGGTCGGCGCGCGGCGCGAGCGCGGCGTAGTGCTCATCTGCCAGAGCGGCACGATCGCGCTCAACCTGCTGTTCAATGACCGCTCGCTCCCCTTGGGGGCGGTGCTCACCGTCGGCAATCAGACGCGCATCGCGGCCGAGGACCTGATCGACCTGCTCATCGATGATGAGCGGGTGAGCGCGTTCGGCCTGTATCTTGAAGGCATTCGTGACGTGCGCCGCTTCGCGGCCGCCGTGGCGCGGGCGCGCGCTGCCGGCAAACCGATCGCCCTCATCAAGGCCGGACGCACGCAGGCTGCCACGCACACGGTGCGCACGCATACCGGCGCGCTCGCCGGCGCCGACGGCGCTTTCGATGCCTTCTGCGCTCAGGCCGGGATCGCCCGCTGCGAGTCGCTCGCGAGCCTGTGCGAGACACTGAAGATATTTCACACCGGCGGCCCGCTGCGCGGCCGCCGCGTGCTCGCGATGGGCGCCTCGGGCGGCGATATGGCCATGACGGCCGATGCGGCGCGCAACCTCGGGCTTGAGTTCGCGCCGCTGCCGCAGGAGGCGCAGCGCGCGCTGCGCGACATACTCTCCGAGCGCGTGCACCTCTCGAATCCCTTCGACTTTCACACGCACATCTGGTTCGATCAGCCGCGCCAGCGCGCCATGTTCAACGTGGTGCAGCGCGCCGGCTACGACGCGGTCAGCTTCATGCTCGACTGCCCGCCCGTGGGCGCAGCGGACGACACCGCCTACGTGAACGTGGTGAAGGAATTCGCCGCGGCGCTGCCCGGCGCGGCCACGCGCGGCGCCCTCGTCTCTTCGCTGCCTGAATCACTGTCACCCGCCACGCGCGAGCTGTGCCTCGCCGCCGGCATCGTGCCGCTGCAGGGCCAGCGCGAAGCGCTCGAGGCGCTGGATCTGGCCGGCGCGGTCGGGGAGACCTGGGCGCGCGGAGCGCAAGTGGAACTGCGCCTGCCGCGCAGCCCGCCGCAGGGCGCGCCCGCGCTCGCAGAACACGAAGCCAAGAGCGCCCTCGCCGCCTTCGGAGTCCCGGTGCCGCGCGCCGCCGTGGTCGCCGCGCGCGCGGTGGCCGATGCCGCTACCGCGCTTGGCTTTCCGGTGGTCATCAAGGCGCTCGGTGCGGGCCTCGAGCACAAATCCGAGGTGGGGGGTGTCATTCCGAATGTGCGTACGCCCGAGGAGGCCGCAGCGGCGGCGCAGCGACTCGCGCGCCTGTCCGGCACGCTGCTGGTCGAGGAGATGGTCACCGACGGGGTCGCGGAGATCCTGGTCGGCATCTCCGTCGACCCGCAATTCGGCCAGCTGCTGGTGCTCGGGGCCGGCGGCGTCCTCACCGAGCTGCTGCGCGACAGCGTGAACCTGCTGCCACCCTTTACCAGCGCCGCGATCGAGAGCGCGCTCGGGAAACTGCGCATCGCGCCTCTGTTGCGCGGCTTTCGCGGCCGGCCCGCCGGGGACGTGCCCGCACTCGTCGCCACGATTCTCGCCTGCACGCGCTACGCGGCCGCGAACCTCGAGCGCCTTGCGGAACTGGACCTGAACCCCGTCATCGTACGCCCGCAGGGGCTCGGCGCCGTCGCCGTCGATGCCCTGATCCGCCTGCGCGAGGAGCACTGAAGATGTCTGATGGAATCAAGACCCTCACCAACGGTGGCATTCTCGAAGTCACCATCGACCGTCCCAAGGCGAACGCCATCAATCTTGCGGCCAGTCGCCGTCTGAACGAGGTATTCAGCGCCTTCCGTGACGACCCGGCACTGTGCGTGGCGATCCTCACCGGCGCCGGGGATCGCTTCTTCAGCCCGGGCTGGGACCTCAAGGGCGCCGCGGCCGGTGAGGAATCCGATTCGGACTGGGGGGTCGGGGGCTTCGGTGGCCTCAACTACCCGCGCAACCTCAACAAGCCCCTCATCGCCGCGGTCAATGGCATCGCCTGCGGCGGTGGCTTCGAAATGGTGCTCGGCACCGACATCATCGTCATGGAGGAGCACGCGAAGTTCGCGCTGCCGGAGATCAACGTGGGCGTGCTCGCCGATGCGGGCACTATCAAGCTGCGGCGGCGCATTCCGTACCACGTGGCCGTTGAGTTCCTCATGACCGGTCGCTGGATGGACGCCACGGAGGCCAAGCACTGGGGGCTCGCCAACCACGTGGTGCCCAAGGGCGAGGGTATGGCGAAGGCGCGCGAGATTGCGCAGCAGATCGCGGACGGACCGCCGCTCCTGTTCCCGGCGATCAAGCAGCTCCTGCGTCACACGGAGATGGTTGCCGAGCATCCCGCCTTTGAAGTGCACGACAGCCTGGACGCGGTGCAGAAGGTGGTGCGCTCCGAGGACCTCAAGGAAGGCGCGCGGGCATTCGCCGAGAAGCGCAAGGCGCAGTGGAAAGGTAAGTAAGCGGCGCCGCCGGCCTCAGCCGCCCAGCGGCCGCAGCAGTGCGCGCGAGATAATGTGGCGCTGCACCTCGCTGGTACCATCCCAGATGCGCTCGATGCGCGCGTCGCGCCAGATACGCTCCAGCGGCAGCTCACTCATGAGTCCCATGCCGCCATGTATCTGCAGCGCCTCATCGGCCACCATCGCGAGCATCTCGCTCGCCTTGAGTTTCGCGATGGCCATGTCCGTGTCGGTGGCGATTTTGTTCTGCAGCTTCCAGGCGGCCTCCAGCGTCAGCAGTTCCGCGGCGCGCAGCTCCACCGCCATGTCGGCGAGCTTAAAACTCACGCCCTGAAATTTGCCGATCTGCTGACCGAACTGCACCCGCTCCACCGCCCACTGTTTCGCCGCTTCCAGGGCACGCTCGGCGCGGCCGAGGCAGGTCGCCGCGACCTGCAGCCGCGTGGCGCCGAGCCAGGTATTGGCGACCTCAAATCCCATATGCAACGCGCCCAGCACGGCGGACTTGGGCACGCGGCAGTCGGTGAACTCGAGGATGCTGTTGGTGTAACCGCGATGTGAGACGTTGCGGTAACCCGCGCGCTCGACGAAGCCCGGAATCCCCTTGTCCACGAGAAACGCCGTGATGAGCTTGCGCTTGCCCCGCGCGGAGTCCTCCTCGCCGCTGGCAGCGAACAGGATTACATAGTCGGCGTGGTCCGCGTGACTGATGAAGTGCTTGGTGCCGTTGATGATGAAGTCGCCGCCCTTCGGCAGCGCGGTGGTCTTCATGCCGCGCACATCCGAGCCGGCACCCGGCTCGGTCATCGCCAGACAATCGACGCGCTCGCCCCGCACCGTCGGTAGCAGGTAGCGCTCGCGCTGCTCGCCCTCGCACGCGAGCAGGATATTCGAGGGGCGCGCCACGCACGCGTACTGCAGTGCGTAGCCGGTGTAACCGAGCTCCTTCTCGTACAGAATCCAGCTCACCGCATCAAGGCCGCCACCGCCGACCTCGGTCGGCATGTTCGCCGCGTACAGCCCGGCCTCGATCGCCTTGGCCTTGAGCGCGCGGTACAGCTCCGGACGCAGCACGCCGCTGTCCTCGACTTCCTGCTCGTGCGGGACCAGTTCCGTGCGCACAAAGTCGCGCGTCGTCTTGATGATGAGTTCCTGTTCCTCGCTGAGCGCAAAGTCCATCGCAGTCTCCCTCAGGCCGAGGCCTTGGTGCTTTTCTTGAGCGCCGGCGCCTTCGCGCCGCCCATCGCCCAGCCGTGCAGCAGCTGCAGCTGCAGGCGCAGCTGGCCGATCTGCCGCTCCGCGGGCCAGTCCGCGCGACTGGCAACCGTGCTTGCGGTAATGCCATTGATGAACGTGATCACCGAGCGCAGCACCTGTTCGCGCGTCGCCGGCGCCCAGCGCAACCACTGCGGCCAGGCGCGCGCCAGACAGCGCTCGAAGAGTCGCAGGTACTCGCGGTGCAGCCATACGTTGATACTCTTCAGGCGCCGGTCCGCCGGCACCTGTCCCCAGAAGGCGATCCAGACCGCGCACTCGATGTAGCGCGTCTCATCCACCGGCAACGCCTCGGTCAGCAGCGCGAGCAGCTCCGCCTCAGCGCCAGCGCCGCCGGCGGGGGTCAGACGCTCCTCGATACGGCGCAGGATCAGCCGCAAGGCGGCAATGATGATGTCCTGCTTGGTGTCGAAGTAATGCGCGACCATGCCCGTGGTGTAGCCCGCCTCGCGGGCGATGCGCACGATGGTCGCCTGATCGAAGCCAAA
>DATHLO010000128.1:0-20611 GCA_035488075.1 Steroidobacteraceae bacterium
AGGAAGCGCCGCACGCGCTCGCGCGCGCCCTCAAAAGCGGCGGTCGCCGCCTGGCTCAGGGCGTGCACGCCGCGGTGCACGTTGGCGTGCGAGTGCGTCTCGTAGTCCTCCACCGCGCGGATGACCGGCAGCGCACGCTGCGAAGAGGCGGCGCTGTCCAGATACACCAGCGGATGGCCGTTGACGCGCGTGGTCAGGATCGGGAAATCGCGGCGCACGCGCTCGACGTCGAGCACGGCAGGCAGGGGGGCGGCAGAGAGGTTGGCAGCCACTAGAGCAACTCCTTGAGGGCGGCGTCCTTGAGGACCTCGGCGAGGCTCGCCTCGATCTGGCGACGCAACTCCGGCAGTTCAATCTTCGCGAACGCATCGGCGAGGAACGCCCACTTGAGCAGCCGCAGCGCCGTATCGCGGTCCAGCCCGCGTGCGAGCAGGTAGAAGAGCATGTTGTCATCGAGCTTGCCGGCGGTCGCGCCGTGGCTGCAGCGCACATCGTCGGTGTAGATCTCAAGCTGCGGGCGCACGTCGATCTCAGCGTCCGTGCCGGCGAGCAGCCCGCGCAGCGACTGCTGCGAGTCGGTGCCGGCGGCGGTGGGGGCCACGACGATCTTGCCGTTGCAGGCCACGCGGGCACGACCGGCGGCGATACCGCGGAACAGCTGCTCGGTGCGGGTGTGCGGCGCGCGGTGCTCGACGAGTGCGAAGGTGTCCTGCACCTGCTGCCGATCACCGAGGGCGGCGAGCGCCATCGACAGGTGCGCGCGCGCGCCCGTGAGGCGCAGGATCTGGGTCGAGCGCGCGGCCGCAGCCCCCGTGCTTACCCCATGCAGCCGATAGACGGTGTCCTCGGCGAGCGTCGCCTGCAGCGTGTCAAAGGCGATCGTGCTGCCGGAGAGGCCCTGCAGGCGGTAGTGCGTCAGGCGCGCGCCGCGTGCAAGCTCGATCACGGCCACGCTGTCGACGGTGCTGGCCGCCCCCGCGGCGCTCAGGTGCCGTTCGATGAGCTCAAGCTGCGTGTGGGCACCGAGGCTCACCTCCAGGCGCGGGTAGGAGGTGCCGCGGGCGCCGTCCGCGCACGCCACAAAGATCACTTCCAGGCGTTGCGCCGGCACGCCAGCGGCAAGGTGCACGCGGGCGCCATCGGTGGCGAAGGCCTCGTTGAGGAGCGCAAAGCGCTCATCGGTGCCACGCGCGCCGGCCAGCGGGGAGGCGCTGAGTGCCTGCGGGCCTGCCGCAAGGGAGGCGAAGCTGTCCACCGCCGCCGCCGAGAACTCGGGCGCGAAGCGGCCGTCGACAAACACGTAGCGGGAAAAACCCTCGAGCGGCGCCGGCAGCGAGAGGCCTTGCGGCGCGGCGGCGGCGGCCGGCACGAACCGCAGCCGCTCGAGCGCGCGCAGGTTGGCGTATTTCCAGTTCTCATCGCGCGTGCTCGGCAATCCGGCCGCGTGCAGTACCTCGAAGGCGGCGCGGCGGCGCCCCTCGGCGGGCGCGGGCGCGAGCGCCTGCGCGGCGGCGAAGTCCTCGGCGATCCGGGCGGTGAGGGCGGCGCTCATGGGTCGCTTCAGGCGGCCGCGCCGCTCACCCAGTCATAGCCGCGCCGCTCAAGCTCGAGCGCGAGGCTCTTGTCGCCGCTGCGCGCGATGCGGCCGCGCACCAGCACGTGCACGCGATCGGGCACCACGTACTCGAGCAAGCGCTGGTAGTGCGTTACCAGTACGCAGGAGCGCTCGGGCGAGCGCTGCGAGTTCACCCCCGCGGCGACCACCTTCAGCGCATCGATGTCGAGCCCGGAGTCGGTTTCATCGAGGATCGCCAGGCGCGGCTCCAGCACCAGCATCTGCAGGATCTCGTTGCGCTTCTTCTCACCGCCGGAGAAGCCCTCATTCACCGCGCGCGAGAGGAAGCTGTCCTCCATGTGCATGAGCCGCATCTTCTCGCGCACCAGGGTGAGGAACTCGAAGGCGTCCACCTCGGGCAGGCCGCGCGCCTTGCGGGAGGCGTTGAGGGCGGCCTTGAGCAGGTAGACGTTGTTGACCCCGGGGATCTCCACCGGATACTGGAAACCCAGGAACAGCCCCGCGCGCGCACGCTCCTCGGGCGCGAGCGCGAGCAGATCGCGTCCTTCGTAGCTGACGCGGCCGGAGAGGATCTGGTAGCCGGGACGGCCGGCGAGCACGTTGGCGAGCGTGCTCTTGCCCGAGCCGTTCGGTCCCATGATGGCGTGCACTTCACCGCGCCCGACGCTCAAGCTCAGGCCGTTGAGAATCTCTTTGCCCTCGACCGTGACCCGCAGGTCTTCGATCTGCAGCATGTTCGGTTTCGTACTCGTCATCGTCAGCCCACCGCCCCTTCCAGGCTCACCGCCAGCAGGTTCTGCGCCTCCACGGCAAATTCCATCGGCAGTTCCTTGAATACGGACTTGCAGAAGCCGCTCACGATCATGTTGACCGCATCCTCCTGAGCGATGCCGCGCGCGAGGCAGTAGAAGAGCTGATCGTCGCTGATCTTGGAGGTGCTCGCCTCGTGCTCGACCGTGGCGGAAGGGTTCTTCACCTCGACATAGGGGAAGGTGTGCGCGCCGCACTGACCGCCCATGAGCAGCGAATCGCACTGGGTGAAGTTGCGCGCGCCGGAAGCGCTCGGCAGGATCTTCACCAGTCCGCGGTAAGTGTTCTGTCCGTGCCCGGCCGAGATGCCCTTGGAGACGATCGTGCTGCGCGTGTCGCGGCCGATGTGGATCATCTTCGTGCCGGTGTCGGCCTGCTGATGATTGTTGACGGTCGCGACCGAGTAGAACTCCCCGATCGAGCCCTCGCCGCGCAGTATGCAGCTCGGGTACTTCCAGGTGATCGCAGAACCGGTCTCGACCTGCGTCCAGGAGATGTGCGCGTTGCGCCCGCGGCAATCGCCGCGCTTGGTGACGAAGTTATAGATGCCGCCGACGCCCTGCGCATCGCCCGGGTACCAGTTCTGCACGGTCGAGTATTTGATCTTGGCGTCATCGAGCGCGATGAGCTCCACCACCGCGGCGTGCAGCTGGTTCTCATCACGCTGGGGGGCACTGCAGCCTTCGAGGTAGCTCACGTAACTGCCCGCATCCGCGATGATGAGCGTGCGCTCGAACTGACCGGTGTTGAGCGCATTGATGCGAAAGTAGGTCGACAGTTCCATCGGGCAGCGCACGCCCTTGGGCACGTAGACGAACGAGCCGTCGGAGAACACCGCCGAATTGAGCGTTGCGAAATAGTTGTCGGTGTAGGGCACGACGCTGCCCAGGTACTGCTCGATCAGCTGCGGGTGCGTGCGCACGGCCTCCGAGAACGGGCAGAACACGACGCCCGCCGCGGCGAGGCGCTCCTTGAAGGTGGTCGCGACCGAGACCGAATCGAACACCGCATCCACCGCCACCCCGGCGAGGCGCGCGCGCTCGTGCAGTGGCACGCCGAGCTTCTCGTACGTTGCGAGCAGCTTCGGGTCGACCTCGGCGAGGCTCTTCGGACCGTCCTTCTTCGACTTCGGCGCGGAGTAGTAGGAGATCCCCTGGTAGTCGATCGGGGCGATCTTAAGATGCCCCCAGTGCGGCTCGCTCATGGTGAACCAGTGGCGCAGCGCCTTCAGACGCCAATCGGTGAGGAAGGACGGTTCGCCCTTCTTGCGCGAGATGAGCCGCACCACGTCCTCATCGAGACCCGGCGGCACCGTGTCCGAGTCGATGTCGGTGATGAAGCCGTGCTGGTAGCCGCGCGCCAGCAGCGACTCAAGCTCGCGGTTGGTTTCCCTCACCGGTTCACTCATGAGCGCACCGGGGGTCGCACGGCGGCGGCCTTCATCTCGCGCTCAAGCGTCGGCCAGCGCACCGGTGCGACATCCAGCCCCGCCAGTTGCGCGAGACTCACCTCGTGCAGCGAGCGGCGGATGGCGAGGTTCAGGCGCTGCCACACGCGCGAGACGCGGCAGCTCTCCTCGATTTCGCAGTGCCCGTGGCCGACGGAGCAGTCGGTGAGTGCCACCGGGCCCTCGAGCGCGTCCAGGATGGCCGCAGCGCTGATCTGCGTGGCCGGGCGCGCGAGCTGGTAGCCACCGTGCAGGCCGCGGGTGGAGATCACCAGTCCCGCACGCTGCAGCTGCTTGAGGAGCTTGCACACCGTAGGCGCGGCAATTCGCGTCTGCTCCGCAAGCGCGGCCGCGGTCTGCACGCGCGCAGGCTCGCCGGCGAGTGCTGCGAGCAGCACGGTGGCGTAATCGGTCAGACGGCTGATGCGCAGCATGGCGGCACCCTTTTTCCCAAACTAGGACTATTTTAGTACTGATTGCACCCGGAACCAAGCCGGTACGTCGGCCGGGCAGGGGGGCGATTTGCTATCCTTGGCCCCCCTCAAACAGGGGCCATTTTTACGACACGGCGGGCGTTTCGCGCACCTTGCGACACGGACAGCCCCCGTTCATGCCGGAGGAAGAGCGATGAATGCGACTGAGCTGATGCATGTGGCGAGCGCACTGGTGGTCCGGGGCAAGGGCATCCTGGCTGCTGATGAGAGCACCGGCACCATTACCAAGCGCTTCACCAGCATCAAGCTGGAGTCGACCGAGGAGCATCGGCGCGCCTACCGCGAGCTGCTCTTCACCACACCCGCCGCCGCCGAGTCGGTGAGCGGGGTCATTCTCTATGATGAGACCATTCGCCAGAAAACCAAGGACGGCACGCCCTTTCCGCAGTACCTGATGAAGCGCGGCATGATCCCGGGCATCAAGGTGGACACGGGAGCTAAGCCCCTGGCCGGCTTTGCCGGGGAGACCATCACCGAGGGGCTCGATGGCCTGCGCGAGCGCTTCATCGAGTACCGCAAGCTCGGGGCGCTGTTTGCCAAGTGGCGCGCGGTCATCGATATCGGCGAGGGCCTCCCGAGTGCCTTCGCCATCCAGGCCAATGCACACGCGCTCGCCCGCTATGCGGCGCTTGCCCAGGAAAACGGCATCGTGCCGATCGTGGAGCCGGAGGTGCTGATGGACGGTGCGCATACGCTGGAGCGGTGCGAGGAAGTCACCAGCGAGGTGCTGGCAGCGGTCTTTGATCAGCTCTTCGCGCAGCGCGTGCTGCTCGAGGGCATGGTGCTCAAGCCCAACATGGTGATCTCCGGCAAAGAGGCCGCGCATCGGGCGGGTCCCGAGGTGGTCGCCGAGGCCACGCTGCGCACGCTGCGCCGCCACGTGCCCCCGGCGGTGCCGGGCATCACCTTCCTCTCCGGCGGCCAGTCCGAGCAGCAGGCGACGCTGCACCTTGCGTTCATGAACCGCATCGGCGCGCCGCTGCCCTGGGCGCTTACCTTCAGCTACGGGCGCGCGCTGCAGGACAGCGCGCTCAAGGCCTGGGGCGGGGTGCCGGCGAATTTCGCGATCGCGCAGAAGGAGTTTGCCAAGCGCGCCAAGCTCAACGGTCTGGCGACGCTCGGCCGCTACACGGCCGAGATGGAGAGCCAGGCCGCCTGAGAGTGCAGGACGACCTTAAGATCCGCGTGGCAAGTCCTGCAACCGAAGCGGCGCGCCCGGCCCCCGTCGCCGAGGCGGTGGTGCAGGTGCGCGATGTGCATTTCGCCCTCGGTGGCCGCGCCATTTTTTCCGGCGTTGACCTGAGCGTGCGTCGCGGACGCATCACCGCGATCATGGGGCCTTCGGGGACCGGCAAGACGACGCTGCTGCGCCTCATCACCGCGCAGCTCACCCCCGACAAGGGCCAGGTCCTCGCCTTCGGTCAGGATCCGGCCAGCCTCAACGATCGGGCGATCTACGCGCTGCGCCAGCGCATGGGGATGTTGTTTCAGAACGGCGCGCTGCTCACCGATCTGGACGTATTCGAGAACGTCGCGTTTCCGGTGCGCGAGCACACGGATCTGCCCGAGCCGCTGATCAGAAAGCTCGTGCTGACGAAGCTGCAGGCGGTGGGCCTGCGCGGCGCCGCCTACCTCATGCCGGCGGAGCTCTCCGGCGGCATGGCGCGGCGCGTGGCGCTCGCGCGCGCCATCGTCATGGACCCGGAGCTGCTCATTTACGATGAGCCGTTCGTCGGGCTCGATCCGATCTCCCTCGGGTTCATTCTGCGGCTCATCAAGCAGATGAACCAGGCGCTCGGCATCACGAGCATCGTCGTCTCCCACGACGTGCAGGAGCTCTCCACGATCGCCGATGACAGCTACCTGCTCTCCGGCGGGCGCGTGGCCGCGGCCGGCGCCCCGCAGCAGCTGCGCAACAGCGACTCCCCGGCGGTGCGCCAGTTCATGACCGGCGGCGCGGAAGGTCCGGTGGCCTTTCACTATCCGGCCCCCGATTACCTCACGCAGCTTCTGAGCGATGACTAACGGCAGCAGTTTTGTGCTGCAGGGCGTGCGGCGCATGGGCGCCACCGCGCTCTTTCTGGTGCGTCTGCTGGCGCAGTGCCTGCCCGCGCTCGCCCGCCCGCGCCTCATCGTCAACCAGATCTACAACACCGGCGCCCGCTCCCTCATCATCATCATGCTCTCGGGGCTGTTCGTCGGCATGGTGCTGGGCCTGCAGGGCTATCAGCTGCTGCAGCGCTTCGGCTCCGAGGAGGTGCTCGGCAGTGCCGCAGCCTTAGGCTTGCTGAAGGAGCTCGGCCCGGTGATCACCGCCTTGCTGTTCGCCGGTCGCGCCGGCACCTCGCTGACTTCGGAGATCGGCCTCATGCGCGCCACCGATCAGCTCACGGCGATGGAGATGATGGCGGTGAATCCGCTGCGCTACGTGGCCGCACCGCGCTTTCTTGGCGGGGTGCTCGCGATGCCGCTGCTGACCGCGATCTTCGGCGTGATCGGACTGTTCGGTGCGCAGCTGATCGGTGTGCAGCTGATGCGGGTGGACGAGGGAGTATTCTGGTCGCAGACGCAGGACTCGGTCGGCATGCGCGATGTCACCGAAGGTATCGTGAAGAGCGTCGTGTTTGGAGTGGCCTGCTGCCTGGTCGCGGTCTACGAGGGCTACAACGCGGAGCCCACCGCGGCGGGCGTGGGTCTGGCGACGACGCGCACGGTGGTCGCTTCGTCGGTTCTGACGCTGTTGCTGGACTACGTGCTGACAGCGGCGTTCCTTCAATAGGAAACTTATTGCCATGCGTGACAATCGAACACTTGAGATCGGCACGGGCCTGTTCGTCTTGCTCGGCTTTGCGGCGCTGCTGTTCCTCACGACGCAGCTGCCGGCGAGCGGTTTGAAGATCGGCGGGGCGAAGAAAGGCTATATGGTGAGCGCGGAATTCGACAACGTCGGGGATCTGAAGGTGGGCTCGCCGGTGGCGATGTCGGGAGTGCGCATCGGGGAGGTGACCGGCATCAGCTTCAATGAAAAGGACTACAAGGCGAAGGTGAACATGCGCTTCGACGAGCAGTACAATCAGATCCCCGACGACAGTTTCGCCGCCATCCAGACCCAGGGGCTGCTCGGGGGCAAGTACATCGGCCTGAGCCCCGGCGGCGGTGACCAGTACCTCAGGGCCGGCAGCGTCATCGAACAGACCCAGTCGGCCATCGTGCTGGAGAGCTTGGTCAACAAGTTCTTCGCCAGTTATTCGAGCAAGGGCGGCACCCAGACGGATGCGCCGACCGACACGCAGAGCAAGCCGGAGTCGAAGAAATGAGATACGCCATGGTTTTCGCAGCTGTGTGGCTGACAAGCAGCCTCGCGCTGGCGCAGGCACCGGCCGCGCCGCCGGCCGCTGCCGCCGCCGAGGGGCCCACCGAAGTGGTGCAGACCGCCGCGCAGGGAATGCTCTCGGCGCTGGACAAGGATCGCGATGCCTATCGCAAGGATCCTGCCAAGGTGGCTGACCTTGTGAACCAGTACCTGTTGCCGCACTTTGACACCGACTTCTCCGCGCGCCTGGTGCTGGGGCAGTACTGGCGCAACGCGAGTCCCGAGCAGCGCCGGCGTTTCGTGGATGCGTTCTATCACTCGCTGCTCAACAACTACGGTTCGGCGCTCAGCGCCTTCACCGCCGATCGCCTGAAGATCTACCCCAGCAAAGTGGACGCTGATGCCACGCGTGCCACGGTGCGCACCGAGGTGAAGCGCGACAACGGCGATCGCGTCTCGGTGAACTACTATCTGCGCAAGACCCCCGAGGGCTGGAAGGCCTGGGACGTCGTGATCGACGGTATCAGCTACGTCAACAGCTACCGCGAGGATTTCGCGCCGCAGATCGAGAGCCAGGGCATCGACGCGGTGATCAAACGCCTGGATGCCGGGGAGAAGCCCGAGGCGATCGGCAAGCAGACCAAGTGATGCCCGAGCCGACCCCCGCCGCACAGACCTTGCGGCTTGCGCCCACCGCGAGCGGCCGCTTCAGCGCCCAGGGCGCGCTCACCTTCGCCAGCGCGCGCCTTGCGCGCCTGGCGGGTCTGGAGGCACTCAAAGCCGCCGCGCCGCAGAGCCTGGAAATCGACTGCGCGGGCGTGGCCACGGCCGACAGCGCAGGCCTTGCGGTACTGCTCGACTGGCTCGCGGCCGCCAAGCTCGGCGGGCACTCGCTGAAGTTCACCGGGCTGCCGCAGGACCTGACCGCGCTCGCCCGCATCAGCGAGCTTGAGCCGCTGCTCACCCGCGGGGTGTAAGCGCGCCCGCGCCGCTCACTGCGGCTTCTCCGGCGGGGGCTTATCGGGGGGTGAGGGCGGCGGCGCGGCCGCAGGCTTCGCCGGCGTGTCGGTATCCTGGGACGCTTCATCGAACAGCTTCTGCTCCTGCTCGTCCTGCTGCTCAGTGGACTGTCCGCCGTTCACCTTGAAGTCGCGGTGCTGCAGGTAGACGTTGCGCATGAAGGCGTACGGATCGTAGGCGCTGTCGAGCGCTGCATCCGCCGGCAGCAACTGGGCGCGCGCATCGATGGCGCCCGCGCCCCACAGGCCCCAGTTCCACCACTTGTTCTTGATATAGAAGCGCGGATCGGACACCTCATCCCCGACCTTGCCGACTGCGTCGCGCACGTCGCTCGGGCCGAGGAACGGCAGCACCACGTACGGTCCGCTCTTCAGCCCCCACTTGCCCAGCGTCTGGCCGAAGTCGCGGTCGTTCTTGTCCAGCCCCGCCACGGTGGCCGCATCGAACAGTCCGCCGATGCCGAGTGTGGTGTTGACGATCAGGCGGCCGGTGTCATTTAAGAAAGGCCGGAACTGACCCTGCAGCAGGTCATTGATCATCGTGACCGGGTACGACAGGTTGCTCATGAAGTTGCGGAAACCGGTCTGCATGAACTGTGGCGTCACGCGGTGGTAGGTGCGCGCTACGGGTCGCAGGACCGCCTTGTCGATCTTGTCGGTGAATTTGTAGGTGGTGCGGTTCATCCGCTCCCAGGGGTCGCGCGGGCTGCGCTGGGTGCCCGGCGGCAGCGTGGCGCACCCGCCCAGCAGCATCAGGCACAGGCACGCGAGGATCTTCCGGGTTGTTGTTTTCATAGGCGACTGCTGGCTCCCGCGGCCATTGTAACAGCCGCGAGCGGCGCGGCCCGTCGCCCGGACGAGGGAGGAGCTCGGCTCAGCCGCCGTGACGCCCCGAGGGCGGGTGCTGGCCCTGGTCGCCGTTGTCGCTCAACTGGCGCTTGTGCATGGAGATGAGGAACTCGCGCACCTCATCCAGGCGTGCCTGGTAGCGCTGGCGCTGGATGGAGCTGATGTGCGGGGAGGCGAGGGCGAGCTGGTACTGTTGCGCGGCGATATTCAACTCACCGCCCGCCAGCTGGTACTCCCCCATGTAGTAATAGGCGTCCCCGGCATCGCCTGCGGCGCTCGCGGCCAGCGCCGTGAGGCGGATCTGATCCGGGGTGGGCGGCACGTTGTTGAAAAGATCGAGCAGCATGTTGTGCGCATCCATCGGACGGCCCACCGCCATCAGGGTCTCCGCGTAGCGCTCGGTGACCGGAACATTGCGCGGGAAGAGCTCGCTCGCGTGCGCAAACGTCGCCAGCGCTTCCTTGGTGTGGCCTGCCTTCGCCTGTGCCTGCGCCAAGGCCACGTACAGCAGCGTGAGTTCTTCGTGCTGCTGCAGAAGCGGGGTGAGCACCTTGATGGCTTCCTCGGCGCGGTTGCTGCCCATGAGCGCGAGCGCGTAACCGTAGCGATCGGCCAGATCTGCATCGCCGCGCGCGATCTTGCGCTCGTAGTGCCCGACCAGATCGATATCGGCCGGGGTGGCGAGCACGCGCACCCGCTCGCGGATGAGCTCGTAGCTCTCGGAGTCCTTCTGCGTGCGCGGCGGGAACTGCGCCGCGCGCGCTTTGGCCTCGGCGATGCGGTCGGTGGTCACCGGGTGATCGATCAGCATGGCCGGTATGTAGGTGGCGGTGAGGCCTTCGTGGCGGCTCATGGTCTCGAAAAAGCTGCCCATCGAGTTGGCATCGAAGCCGGCGCCGGCGAGGTAACCGATGCCGACGCGATCGGCCTCCATTTCGTTGTCACGCGTGAAGTTGATCTGCGCCTGCATCGCCAGTCCCTGTGCGGCCACGATGCCACCTTCGACCGCCTGGCCACCACCGCCCGCCGCGCCGAGCAGGATGGCCGCGATCATGGCCGCGGCGGAGGCCATGCCTTGCTGGCTCTGCGCCCGGATCTGACGAGCGATGTGGTGCTGGGTCACGTGCGCGATTTCGTGGCCCATCACGCTCGCGAGCTCAGACTCAGTTGAGGTGGCGAGAATGAGTCCCTGGAAGACAAAGACGCAGCCCCCGGGGACCGCGAAGGCGTTGATGCTGTCATCCTTGATGATGAAGAAGTGAAAATCCCGTCCGCCCATGGCGCTCTGCGCGGCAAGGCGCTGGCCGATGGCCTGCATGTATTCATTGACCTCCGGATCCTCGATGAGCGCGTTCTGGTCGCGCAGCTCGCGCGTGATCATCGCCCCCAGGCGATACTCATCGCTCTGCGAGAGGATCATGGTGGTCGGGCTGCCCATGTCGGGCAGGTCCGAACCGGCCGCCGGCGCGCTCAGGATGATCGGTTTGGAGGCCGTCGTGCCGTCCGCGAACGCCATGGTCGTGACGGTGAGGAGGGCGCTCACGAGGATAAGAAAGAGACGGCGCATGGCTTGAGTTGGACCGCCAACGGCGGTCGCAAGTTTCCCCACGTTTACAGGCGCTTACAAGTGCCGAAGCGCAAGGCAAGCTCTAAGGGTACACCTAGAGAATGTCCGAGGCGAAATCGGCCAGCCGCGAGCGCTCCCCGCGCACGAGGGTGATGTGACCCGAATGCGCCCAGCCGCGGAAGCGGTTCACCGCGTAGGTGAGCCCCGAGGTCATCTCGGTGAGGTAGGGCGAGTCGATCTGGGCGATGTTGCCCAGACAGGCGAGCTTGGTGCCGGGGCCGGCGCGCGTGATGAGCGCCTTCATCTGCTTGGGCGTGAGGTTCTGCGCCTCATCGAGAATGAGGAAGCGGTTCAGGAACGTGCGCCCGCGCATGAAGTTCAGTGAGCGGATCTTGATGCGGTTGCGCAACAGGTCATTGGTGGCCGCGCGCCCCCAGTTGCCGCCTTCCTGTGTGCCGGTGAGCACCTCCAGATTGTCCATGAGTGCGCCCATCCACGGCTCCATCTTCTCCTCCTCGGTGCCCGGCAGAAAGCCGATGTCCTCACCGAGCGGGATGGTCACGCGCGTCATGATGATTTCCGCGAAGCGGTTGGTCTCGAGCGTCTGCATGAGACCGGCCGCGAGGGCGAGCAGCGTCTTGCCCGTGCCGGCAGGTCCGAGCACGGTGACGAAGTCGATCTCCGGGTCCATGAGCAGGTTGAGCGCGAAGTTCTGCTCGCGGTTGCGCGCCGTGATACCCCAGACGCTGTGGCGCTCGTTGCGGTAGTCGCGCAGCAGCTCGATTGTCGCGGTCTCGCCGTTGATCTTGCTGACGATCCCCTCGATGCCCTGCGGGGTGTCCTCGAACAGTCCCTGGTTGGGCTGCCACTCGCGCACCGCGGGCCCGGAGATCTCGTAGAAGGTGCGTTCGGCTTCCTTCCACGAGCGCATGTCCTTGCCATGGCGCTCCCAGAAGTCCTTCGGCAACGCCGCCATGCCGCTGTAGAGGACGTCTGCATCTTCCAGCGTCTTGTCGCTGTAGTAATCCTCGGCATGCACGCCGAGCACGGCCGCCTTGATACGCAGGTTGATGTCCTTGGACACCAGGATGACGCGCGCGTCCTTCTGCTCGTTCTGCAGCGCGAGCGTCTGCGCGAGGATCACGTTATCCCCGCCGTGCCCGGGCAAGCCCTCCGGCAGCGCGCTCGAGAGCTGGCGTGTCTGGAAAAACAGCCGTCCGGTTGAGGGCTTCTTGCCGTGGTTGCCCGAGTAGCCGCTCGGCAGCTGCAGCCCCTTGTCGATCTGCTCCTTGGTGGCATCGCGCATCATGTCATCGAGGAAGCGGCTCACCTGGCGCACGTTGCGCGAGGCCTCCGACAGGCCCTTCTTGTGCGCGTCGAGCTCTTCCAGCACCACCATCGGCACGTAAACGTCGTGCTCCTCGAAGCGGAAGATCGCCGCCGGGTCATGCATGAGCACGTTCGTGTCGAGCACGAACAGTCGTCGCCCGGCCCGCGAGCGGGCCTTCACTTCGCGTGCTTCGCCCGAGGCGGCCGTGGGACCGGGTTCATAAACGCTGCGCTGCTTCAAGTACTTCCTCCGCGTGACCGGGCACTTTTACCTTGCGCCACTCCTGGCTGAGGCGCCCCGCGCCATCGAGCAGGAAGGTACTGCGCTCCACTCCCAGATACTTTCTGCCGTAAAGGCTTTTCTGTTTGATGACATCAAACAGCTTGCAGACCTTCTCGTCCGTGTCGGCGAGCAGCGGGAAGGGCAGGGACTCCTTCGCCGCGAACTTGTCATGGGAGGTGACCGAATCGCGCGAGACGCCCACGATCAGTGCGCCGGCCTTGCGGAAGGCCTTGTCCAGGTCGCGGAAGTCCTGCGACTCGCGGGTGCAACCGGAGGTCAGGTCGCGCGGGTAGAAGTAGATCACCAGTTTCTTGCCTGCGGCATCCTTCAGGCTCCACGTGCCACCGCCGGTCATGGGCAGCGAGAAGGCAGGCACCTTAGTCCCGGGTTTGATCTTGGACATCTCGTTTCAGGATTTGACCGGTTCGAGGATGGCATCGAGATTCAGCGAATCACAGAATTCCATGAATTCCTCGCGCAGGTGCGCGACGTGAATGCGGCTGGGGACGTTCACGATCATCTGCACCGCGAACATCGGTGCACCGGTATGTGCGGCCGGGTAGCTGCGGGTGGAAACCTCCGCGATATCGATGCCGCGCGTGGCGAAGAAGCCCGAGAGCCCCGCGACGATACCGCTCTGGTCGAGGCACACCACGTCGATCGAGTACGGCAGCATGTCCGTGCGCGCCGTACGCGGCTCGGTGCGCTTCAGGTGAATGCTGAGGCTGTTCGTCTCGGCGAGCCGCTTGAGCTCGGTCTCAAGCTTTGCGAGCGCGTGCCAGTTGCCCGACACGAGCAGCAGCATCGCGAACTCAGTACCGAGGCTCGCCATGCGGCTCTCGCTGATATTGCCGCCCGATTCGCTGATGACCCGGGTCAGCTCATGCACCATGCCCGTGCGGTCGCTGCCGATGGCCGAGACGGCCAGGTGCTGCTTCATCTGTAGGTTGGCGTTCGCGTGTGCTGTCCGTTTCGCCAACAGAGTGTACCGGGAGCGCGCAGCGAGCGCGACCTTTCCCCCGAGGCAGGGCTTGAGCTCTTGCCTCGGTGCGCGCTGCGCTCGTAACATCGGACGCTCCCCCCGCGGATGCGCAAAAATCCCATGTTTTCAGGCAGCCTGGTGGCCATCGTCACCCCCATGCGCGCGGACGGCGCCCTCGACCTGGACGCCTGGGCGCACCTGCTGGAGCTGCACGCCACGCACGGTACGAGCGGCATCGTGGTCGGCGGTACGACCGGGGAGTCGGCGACGCTGAGCGATGCGGAGTTGCACGCACTCACCGTGCGGGCCTGCGCGCTCTCGCGCGGGCGCATGGCGGTGATCGCCGGCGCCGGTACCAGCAGCACGGCAGGCACCGTGGCGCGGGTGAGCTGGCTGCGCGAGCTGCCGATTGATGCGCTGCTGCTCGTGACGCCCGCGTACAACCGACCCGCGCAGGAGGGGCTCTTCCGGCACTTCAGTGCGGCAGCGCAGGCCGCCGCGGGCAAACCGCTGCTGCTGTACAACGTGCCCTCGCGCACCGCGGTTGATATGAAGCCGGCCACTGTGGCGCGCCTGTCGCACATCGGCGGCATCGTGGGAGTGAAGGAGGCGGTGCCCGATGCGGCCCGCGTGCGCGAGCTGGTGAGGGTGTGTGCGCCGGGCTTCACCGTCCTCAGCGGCGATGATGCGACCGCGCGCGAGGCGATCGGGGCCGGCGCCCGCGGGGTCATCTCGGTCACGGCGAACGTTGCCCCCCGGCAGATGTCCGAGATGGTGGCCGCAGCGCTGGCCGGGGAGCAGCAGCGCGCGCAGAGGCTCGATGAGCCGCTGGCGGCCCTGCATCGGGACTTGTTTCTCGAGGCGAATCCAATCCCGGTGAAGTGGCTGATGGCGCAGCTGGCTCTCATCCCCACTGGGGTAAGATTGCCGCTGACTCCCCTGGCCGAGGAATATCGGGCAAGCGTGCTCGCGGCCGCGCGCGGCGCGGGGATTTTGGGCTAAAGGGCCCGTGGCGTCGCATAAAAATCGATCAATTTGAGGTGTCCTGAATGATGAAGAATGTTCTGGCGCTCCTGTGTGCGGGGGTGTTCGTGCTCCTCGGGGGGTGCAAAGCGCTGCGGGGGGGCGGCTCCTGCAACAAGCCCCAGCCGTATATGGCCGCCAAGAGCGTGCCGCCGCTGAAGATCCCCCAGGGCCTGGATGCCCCCGATACGGCCAGCGCGCTGAAACTGCCGACGCTGAACGAGCCGGTGGCCCCGCGCTCGAAGAAGGATCCGTGCCTGGATGAGCCCCCGTCCTTCAAGCTGAGCAAGCCTGCCCCGCAGGCATGAGGGACAGCTCGCGGCCCCGGTCGCGGCGGCTGCGGATGCGGCTCAAAACGCCATGCATTATCATGCGCCGCCCCTTTTTTGACGGGCACGGGCCGCAGGCACCCGTGCACCGCTGCTTGCATAAGTTATTGATCGGAGAGGTGGCCGAGCGGTCGAAGGCGCTGGACTGGAATTCCAGTAACATCTTAACGGGTGTTCGTGGGTTCGAATCCCACCCTCTCCGCCACCACGGCGCGAACATGGTGGCCCGCATTGGTTTCTCCGCGACGACCAGTCGTGAATCCCGTCAGGGCCGGAAGGCAGCAGCGGCAGCGGCGATGTCGGGTGCCGGAGCCTAAGCTGGTGCGGGCCGCCTCCAGCGTTGCCGCCTTAAGGACCGGGTCATGAGTTACACCGCACTGGCGCGCAAGTGGCGCCCGAAGAATTTCGCCGAACTCATCGGACAGGAGCACGTGCGGCGGGCGCTCGAGAACGCGCTCGCCAGCGGCCGCGTGCACCACGCGTTCCTCTTTAGCGGTACGCGCGGGGTCGGCAAGACCACCATCGCGCGCATCCTCGCCAAGTGCCTGAACTGCGAGAAGGGCGTGACGCCTGAGCCGGACGGCACCTGCGCGAGCTGCCGGGAGATCGATGCGGGCCGCTTCCCGGATCTGATCGAGGTCGATGCCGCCTCGCGCACCAAGGTCGATGACACGCGCGAACTGCTGGACAACGTGCAGTACGCCCCGGCCCGCGGGCGCTACAAGGTGTACCTCATCGACGAGGTGCACATGCTCTCGGCGCACTCCTTCAACGCGCTGCTGAAGACGCTCGAGGAGCCGCCCCCGCACGTGAAATTCCTGCTCGCCACCACCGATCCGCAGAAGCTGCCGGTGACGGTGCTCTCGCGCTGCCTGCAGTTCAATCTGAAGCGCCTGCCGGCGGCGGCGATCGGCGCGCACATGCAGTACATTCTCGAGAAGGAGGGCGTGCCGTTTGAGGCGGCGGGCCTGAAGCTGGTGGCGCAGGCGGCCGATGGCAGCATGCGCGACGGTCTTTCGCTCCTGGATCAGCTGATCGCCTTCGGCGGCGGCAAGGCCGGCGAGGCGGAGGCGCGCGCCATGCTCGGCACGCTCGCGCGCGATCACGTGGTACGCCTGGCCGAGCTCCTCGCCTCCGCGAACACCGCGGAGCTGCTGCGCGGTGCGCAGTCGCTCGAGGAGTTCGCGCCCGACTACGCGCAGGTGCTCGATGAGCTCGCGGCCCTCCTGGTGCGCGTCGGCTTCCGGCAGGCACTGGCCGACTACGCAGGGGATGAGCTCTATGAGCCGCAGCTGCTGGAGCGTCTTGCGCGGGCGCTGACGCCCGAGGACGTGCAGCTGTACTACCAGACCGCCATCATCGGGCGGCGCGATCTGGCGCTGGCACCGGATCCGCGCAGCGGCTTCGAGATGACGCTGCTGCGCATGCTGGCGTTTCGTCCCGCGGGCGCCGAGCTTGGCACGCCCGCCGCGGGCGGTGCAGCGCGAGCGGCCGCAGTGCCGCCGCGGCCGCAGGCAGAGGCGGCAGGATCCGGGACGGTGCTGAAGGGGGCGCCAGCGGCGCCGGCCACTACCGCTGCGGACAGCCCCTGGGCGCAGATCGTCAGCCGGCTGGAGCTTGCCGGGGCTGCACGGCAGCTCGCCCATCACTGCGTGTTCATCGCTCGGCAGGGCGCGGTGGTACGTCTGGCACTTGACCCGCGCAATCAGTTGGTACGCACTCCGGCACAGGAGGAGAAGCTTGCGCAGGCACTGTCGCGCTATTACGGCGAGACGGTGCGGCTTGAGTTTCAGGCCGGCGGTGGCAGCGCCGAGACACCCGCGCAGGCCCAGCGGCGCGGCTCCGAGGAGGAGCAGGCCGCGGCGCGGCGCGCCTTTGAGGACGAGGCCGGCGTGCAGGGACTGCGTGAACGCTTCGGTGCGACCGTGCTCCCGGACACGGTGCGTCCGGTAAAATGACTTAACTTTCACTTCCTGAGCGCCCGCGCGCTTATCTGACAGGACGCCCCATGCGAGGCAACTTCAACGATCTGATGAAACAAGCCCAGGCCATGCAGGCCAACATGCAGAAGGCCCAGGCCGAGATCGCCACCATCGAGGTGATCGGCGAAGCCGGTGGCGGCATGGTGAAGGTCACCATGAACGGCCGCCACGAGGTGAAGCGCGTGCAGATCGAGGCGAGCGTCAGCGGTGAGGATCGCGAGATGCTCGAGGATCTGATCGCCGCCGCCGCCAACGATGCCGTACATAAGGTCGAGGCACGCGTGCAGGAGAAGATGGCGAGCCTCACCTCCGGTTTGCAGCTGCCGCCGGGAATGAAGCTGCCGTTCTAAGGATGCGATGAAGCATTCCCCGCATCTCGGCCGCCTCATCGAGGCACTGCGCACACTGCCCGGCGTCGGACCCAAGACCGCGCAGCGCATGGCGTTTCATCTGCTGCAGGAGGGCCGCGCGGGCGCGCGCTCGCTCGCCGAGGCGCTCGATGCGGCGCTGCACTCGGTGGTGCGCTGCCAGCGCTGCCGCATGCTCACCGAGGAGCCGCTGTGCGTCATCTGCGCGGCGACGCAGCGGGATGCGGCGCTCTTGTGCGCGGTCGAATCGCCCGCCGACGTGGTGGCGATCGAGTCCTCGGGCAGCTACCGCGGCCGCTACTTCGTGCTCATGGGGCACCTGTCACCGCTCGATGGCATCGGGCCTGAACAGCTCGGCGTGCGCGAGCTCGAGGCCATTCTGTGCGAGGGCAGCGTGCGCGAACTCATCCTCGCCACCAACTCCACCGTCGAGGGTGAGGCCACCGCGCATTTCCTGAGTGAGCTCGCCACGCGCCGCGGCATCCGCGCGAGCCGCATCGCGCACGGGGTGCCCGTGGGCGGGGAGCTCGAATACGTCGACGGCGGCACGCTGGCGCACGCGCTCGCCGGCCGGCAATCCCTCTAGGAGCCGCCGCGCGGCTTCCCCGCCGCCGCCTGCCGTCAAGGAAGTCGCAGGAGCGCACGTGACAGCCGACGAGGAGCCGCAGGCGCGGCGTGAGGCACCGCGCGAGTTGCTGCCGTGGCTGGTGGCGGTGGCGTTCTTCATGCAGGCGCTCGACACCACGATCCTCAACACCGCGGTGCCGGGCATCGCGCGCGCGCTCTCGGTCGCGCCGCTGAGCATGAAGTCGGTGCTGTCCAGCTACGCGCTGAGTCTGGCGGTGTTCATTCCGATCAGCGGCTGGATGGCCAACCGCTTCGGTACGCGCCGTGTGTTCGGCGGCGCCATCGGCCTCTTTGCGCTCGGCTCACTCTTGTGCGGCGTGTCGCGCAACATCCACTGGCTGGTTGCGTTTCGCATTCTGCAGGGCTGCGGCGGTGCCATGATGGTGCCGGTCGGGCGGCTCACGCTGGTGCGCGCGTTTCCCAAGTCCGAGCTGGTGCGCGCCATGAGCTTCGTCGCGATCCCCGGGCTCGTGGGCCCGATGCTCGGTCCGGTCGCCGGGGGCTTCATCACAAGCTACCTGCACTGGAGCGTGATCTTCTTCCTCAACGTGCCGATCGGCGTGGCGGGCCTTTACCTGGTCTACCGCTACCTGCCCGAGTACCGCGCGCAGCAGAGCCCGCCACTGGATATCGCCGGACTCATGCTTTTCAGCTCAGGCATCGCGCTGCTGTCGTACGTCCTGGAAGTGTTCGGCGAGCACACCCTGAGCACCCTGCAGGTGCTCGCGCTGCTGGGGATCGCCGCCTTGCTGCTGATCGCCTACGGGGTGCGTTCCGCACGCGTCGTGTACCCGCTGCTGCAGCTGGCGCTCTTTAAGATTCGCACCTTCCGCGCCGCCGTGAGCGGCAGCTTCTTCACGCGCATCGCCATCGGCGGGGTACCGTTCCTGTTTCCGCTGCTCTATCAGGTGGGCCTCGGCTACACGCCGGTGCAATCCGGCCTGCTCATGATGCCGCAGGCCGTGGCGGCCATCGGTCTTAAGATGCTGACGCCGCGGATTCTCGCGCGCTTTGGCTACCGCAGCGTACTCGTGGCGAACACCGTCATGCTGGGGCTGCTGATCGCCTTGTTCGCCACCATCGGTGCGGCCACCCCGGTGTGGCTCATCGTGCTGCAGGCCTTCGCCTACGGGTTCTTCCAGTCGCTGCAGTACACCAGCATGAATACGCTCGTGTACGCCGACGTGAGCGAAGAGGCCGCCGGCAGCGCCAGTACGATTGCGAGCACCGTGCAGCAGTTGTCGATGAGCTTTGGCATCGCCACCGCCTCGCTCGTCGCCGCGATCTTTGTGCCCGATCGCTTTCACACCAGCGCGGCCCAGATGATCCACGGCGTGCACGAGGCCTTCCTGGTGCTCGGCATTGCCACCATTGTTTCCAGCGTCGTATTTCGCCCGCTGCGTGCGGGCGATGGCAGTGCGATCAGTCAGCACAAGGTCGCAGCGCCCGATCACAGCAGCGTCGCGCTCGCCGACGTGCAGCCGCCGACCCCTTAGAATCGGCCGCGCGCTCAGCGTCTGCGCTGCGGGCGGCGCGCCGCGCTCAACTGCTCGTACAGGCGCCGCAGGCGGCGGTAGCTCTCGTAGCGGCGCGGCGAGAGCTCGCCGCTCTCGGCCGCCGCGCGCACCGCACAGCCCGGTTCGTGCATGTGGCGGCAATCGGCGAAACGGCACCCCGGCGCAAGGCGCTCCACCTCGACGAACCCGAGGGCGCGCTCATCGAGGGCTTGCACCGCCGGGGCAAAATCCCGCACGCCCGGGGAGTCGATGAGGCCGGCCCCGTGTGGCAGGTCAAAGAGCCGCGCCGCGGTCGTCGTGTGGCGACCTTCCTCCTCGCGCACCAGCTCCCCGATGGCCACCGCGGCTTCCGGAATGAGGCGCAGTACGAGGGATGACTTGCCGACGCCCGACTGACCCACGAGCGCTGCGAGCGCGGCGGGTGCGATGGCCGCGCGCAGCTCGCTCAAACCCGCGCCGCTATCCGCCGAGCAACTGACGGCGCCGTAGCCGGCCTGCGCGTATACGGCGAGTTCAGCGGCGAGCGCGGCGTCCAGACCCAGATCGCTCTTGTTCACGATGAGGGTCGCGGCGATGCCGGCGGCGGTCGCCGCCGCCAGATAACGGTCGATGACGAACAGGTCCGGCGCCGGCACGGGCGCGAGTACGACGAGCAGCTGCGTGAGGTTGGCGACGACCGGCTCCGCGGCGCCGCGCACGTTCGAGCGGTACAGTGCCGTGCGCCGCGGCAGCACCTCGGTGACATGCACTTCCTCGTGGTGCGCATCGAGCCGGCAGCGCACCTGATCGCCGCACACGATCGTGAGCGCGCGCCCGAAAGGACGCGCGCGCAGCTCGCTACCGGCAGCCGTGCGTACCCGCAGATGACGGCCGAAAGCGGCAATTACGCGTCCATCGACGGTCTCGACCATGGAGGTTCGCCTGCGGGCCTCTGGTACACTGCGCTACGGGTGCGCGCTGTTCGCACGCTACCATCACCGAAGCTCACATGCCGAGCGCCGAGAATCTCATCTGGATCGACCTGGAGATGACGGGTCTGAAGCCTGATTCCGATTCGATCATCGAGATTGCGACCGTGGTGACCGACAAGGAGCTC
>DATHLO010000129.1:0-4023 GCA_035488075.1 Steroidobacteraceae bacterium
GGTCGAGGGGCCGAGTGCGCGTCGCTGGGCAAAGCGGATGAACTGGTCGCGCGCCTCGGGCCAGCTCCAGCCCTCGGGCACGCTGTCGCTCGGACGCAGCTGCGGCGGCAACAGCGAGCTGAGCAGTCGCAGCCCGAGCTCACCGGCTGCAATCCCCTCATCGCGCTGCGCGTATTCGTACACGACGGTATAGACCCCTGCGGGGCCGGCGCCGCGGGTCTTGCCGAAGGTGACTTCTTCGCCGGCGATGTTTTGCAGCTCAATCGCCACGTGCTCCAGCACGTGCCCGAGCCAGGTGCCATCCCCTTCGCGCATGCGGCGGAAGAAACCGCCCGGTTCGCGGTAGGAGCAGCCATGCTCGGCCAGTCCCGGCAGAGCCGCGGCGAGGGCATCGATGAAGGGACTCCCCAGACGCCCGGTGGGCCAACCCTCGAGCGCACCAAGATCCAGCTCCAGCCGGATGACCGGAAAGCGCGCGTACAGCGAGGGGCCGACGTAGACGGATCGATCAAGAATGCGCATCGGTGTTGCTCATTTAATAGTTGTTCGGGCAACGTGTCGCGCCTGTGAGTGCCGGCGGTCGACTACTCCTTTGAACGTTCGAGCGCGCCGGCGCGGGCCAGGCGGGTGTGCAGGTTGAAGGTTGCTCCGGCCACCAGGACGTGCAGGCGCAGGCCGAGCATGCAGGCGGGCCGGCCGTCTGTCACTTCGCCGATGGAGGAATAGCTCACCTCCGAGCCATCCACGATCGTCACTCCGCCGCTGCCTTCCACCTCGATTGTCTCATCGGGACCTATGAAGGCGGCCGTGTCCTCGTCCAGGCCAATACCGACGGCGAAGGGATTGTAGGCGATCGCGGTGAGCAGCCTGCCGAGGCGGTCGCGCTGACGAAAATGCTGGTCGATGATGAAGCGGTTGGTGAGGCCCAAACCGGCCGCCAGACGCACGCTGCCGGCGATGATGGTCGAGCCCTCATCGCCGGCGGCGATCATGTGCTCGCTGAGGATGCTGGCACCGGCGCTGGTGCCCCCGACGGTCACGCCACGGGCGTTGCGCGCGCGGATGAGCTTCGCGACCGGCGTGCCGCCGAGCAGTGTCGTGAGCCTGAGTTGATTGCCGCCGGTGAAAAAGATGCCGGTCGCCTGCTCGAGACGCTCCAAGCGCCCGCGCTCCTGGCAATCTCGCCGCGTATCGAAATCCATCGCCGTCACGCGCGCGGCGCCAATGTCCCTGAAGAGCTGCTCATAGCGCGGCCCGGTCTCGTGCATGCGACTGGCGGTCGGGATCACAACGATGTCGGCCTCCTCGCCGCCGGAGACGCGCACGAAGCGCTCCAGGATCGGGCGGTCATTTTCCTTATTCTCGGCGCCGCCGATCGGCACGATCCAACCGCGCGTTTGTCCCTCGGGCACTCTGCTGGGCATCCTTTACAGACTCCTACATAAGGCCAATAGGGTGAAAGGTACCATGGCGGACGCCTCTCCTGCCGAGGCCTGTAGCACGACGCATCGCCGCCACTGTGGGTGTCGCTGCCTGCCTAGACGCGCTCCAGCAGACGCAGCGCCAACGCCCGCTCCAGAGTCCTCACCTGCCCGCTCGGGAAGCCGGCGATCCGCAGCTGAAAGTACGCGCTGCCCTTGCGCACACTCAAGGCGGTGCCGAACGGCGGCATGCTGATGTAGTAAGCCTCGTCGCCGATACCGGGGGCGAGCGTCTCGGTGACACCCTTCACCGGAGTCTTGCCGGCCTCGAACGAGCGCGCGCTCAACAGGCTCAGGACCATCTTCTTCGAGCCGATGCTCGCTCCCCCCGGGCCCATCCAGCCGCACGAGGTCACAGAGTTCGGCACGATGTGCTCGCCCGCCTCGACCGCGGTACCCAGCACGCTACTCACCTGGGCTGCCGTGAGCAGCGTACAGGCGTCGGTGGCCACCGAGGCGTGTCCCCTCACGGGGGCGACGGAGGCGGTGCAAAGCAACAGCACCGCCGTCATCAGTACCGAGGCGCTCCTGCGTGATCTCATCGTGGGCTGCCCTTCCATGCGCTGCGCTGCTGCACGCATCTTACGCGTACGCGTACGCGGGCGTCGGGCGAGAAGACATCCGCGCAGCGCCAGCGAGCGCTCGTGTTGTCGGGCGGATCTTGATCCGGCGCGCCGCGAGTACGACACTGCCACCGCCGCGTGGCCGGCACCTGAAGTTCTTACCGCACATCCGGAGGTCTCATGGTCGGAAAACTGCTTCTCTGTACCGCTCTGCTTTGCACCGCCTCTATGGCTGTCGCTGCCCCACCCGTGGACAACGTCAGTGGCAATCGTCATCCGAATCTCGCCGCGGCGCAGCGCCTGGCGACCCAGGCGTATGAGAAAATCTCCGCCGCGCAGGCCGCCAATGAATTTGACATGGGCGGTCACGCGGCCAAGGCGAAGGAGCTGCTCGATCAGGTGAACCACGAGCTCAAAGAAGCCGCGGTAGCGGCGAACCACCACTGATTCTGAGCGCGAGAAGGTCCGGCCGCCGGTCCGCTCGGCCGGCGGCCGGACCTCAGATGCGCGGCGAGCCGGCCTGCGGCACGCCAATCTTGATCGCCTTCACGGCGGCCGCGCGCCCCGCGGGCCAAGATTGCGGACGATGAATCTGCGCGGCGTGCTGTGGTTCACACTGATCGGCGGCGCCCTCTGGGCCGGCTGGCAGCGCTTCGAGCATCGGCCCGTGCACCCGCCCGACGGCGCCGTGGCGCCGGATGATCCCCTGCAGACCGAGGCGCACGATAGCGCGCCGCTGCGGCATGGGCGCTGGCTGCTCACGCCGCGCGCCGACTACGACATCACCGCGCGCATCCTTTCGCGCGAGGATTATCGCTTCGACGCACTCGCCGATCTCATCCCCGAGGATCTGGCGCTGGGCTGGGGGCCGATGTCCGACAACCGGGTGCTCGCGCACTTCGATATCTCGCAGGGGGTGCGTTTTTATACCTGGCGGCCGCACGGCGCCCTGCCCATCCCGCGCGAGTCCGTCATCAGCCACAGCGCCAATACACACCTGATTCCCGCCAACGACCAGGTGCGCTCTGAGCTCACGCGCCTGCGCGTCGGTGAAGTGGTACATCTCACCGGCCCGTTGGTCGACGCCCGGCGTGAGGATGGCGGCTCGATACACACCTCGCTCACGCGCCTGGATTCGGGCCCGGGTGCCTGCGAGGTTCTTTTGGTCGAGACGGTCGAGGTGCGCTAGGAGCGGACGCCACGCGCGGCCGCCGCAGCCGCTAAAGTTTTCTCACGCCCTCGAGCAGCCGCTCGACTTCATCGGCGGTGGTGTACGCCGCACACCCGGCGCGCACAAAGCCCTCCTGTTCCCGACCGTAGACGCGCGCGACGGTGCTGGCGTAGAAGTCCCCGTGCGAGACGAACACGCCGCGCGCGGCGAGCGCGGTGGCGATGGCCTCCGGGGTGTGCCCGGTGAGCGTGAACGACAGGGTTGCGGTGCGTGCGCTTCCCGGCGGCGGCCCGTAGAGCCGCACGCCCCTGATTGCGGCCAGGCCGTGCCAGAGCTTGCCGAGCAGTTCCCCGGCGCGTTCCTCCAGGGCCGCAGACACCTGCGCCAGCCGCGCGCGCCGCGGCTGCTCCCCGCCGGCGAGCGAAGCCAGAAACTCGACCGCGGCGCCGGCACCCACGATGCCTTCATGATTGAGCGTTCCGGTCTCGAGACGCTCCGGTGCGGCGTCGCTCGCCGGGGCGAGCTTGGGTGCGTCAAGCTGCTCGATCAGCTCGCGCCGGCCCCACAGCACCCCCACGTGCGGCCCGTAGAACTTGTAGGCCGAGCAGGCGAAGAAGTCACAACCCCAGGCGCGCACGTCCGGCATGTGGTGGGCGGCATAGTGCACCCCGTCCACGAATACGATTGCGCCCGCGGCGTGCGCCAGCGCCGTGAGCCGCGCGACGTCGTTGATGGTACCGAGTGCGTTGGAGGCCGCGCCGAGCGCGAGCAGCCGCACCTTGCCGCTAAGCTTGCGCGCCGCGTCCTC
>DATHLO010000130.1:0-11007 GCA_035488075.1 Steroidobacteraceae bacterium
GCCTCGGGCGGCGTCATGGACGCCTCCAACCTCATAAAGCCGGTGCTCACGAACGGGGAGATCCGCTGCATCGGCTCCACCACCTACAACGAATACCGCGGCATCTTCGAGAAAGACCACGCGCTCGCGCGACGCTTCCAGAAGATCGACGTGGTGGAACCCTCGGTCGCCGAGACGGTCGAGATTCTCTTTGGCCTCAAGCCGCGCTTCGAGGAGCATCACGGCATCACCTACGCGGACGATGCGCTCAAGGCCGCAGCGGAGCTCGCCGCACGCCACATCAACGAGCGCCACCTGCCGGATAAGGCGATCGACGTTGTGGATGAGGCCGGGGCGCGCGCGCGTTTGAAGCCCATCGCCGAGCGCGAGCCGATGGTACAGGTGCGCCACATCGAGGACGTCGTGGCGCGGATGGCGCGCATTCCGGCCAAGAGCGTCTCGACCTCCGACCGCGAGGTGCTGAAGAATCTCGAGCGCAACCTCAAGCTCGTGATCTTCGGCCAAGACAAGGCGATCGATGCGCTCGCCGCCGCCATCAAGATGGCGCGCTCAGGACTCGGCGAGGCGCGCAAGCCCGTCGGCAGTTTCCTGTTCGCCGGACCGACGGGGGTGGGCAAGACCGAGGTCACGCGGCAGCTGGCGATCGCGATGGGTGTGGAGTTCCTGCGCTTTGACATGTCCGAGTACATGGAACGTCACACGGTGTCGCGCCTGATCGGTGCGCCCCCGGGCTACGTCGGCTTTGACCAGGGCGGCCTGCTCACCGAGGCGATCACCAAGCATCCGCACTGCGTGCTGTTGCTCGATGAGATCGAGAAGGCACACCCGGATGTGTTCAACCTCTTGCTGCAGGTGATGGACCACGGCACGCTCACCGACAACAACGGCCGCAAGGCCGACTTCCGCCACGTCATCATCGTCATGACGACCAATGCGGGCGCGCAGGAGATGGCGCGCGGCTCGATCGGCTTCACGCAGGCGGACAACGCCAGCGACGGCATGGAGGCGATCCGCCGCATCTTCACGCCCGAGTTCCGCAACCGGCTTGACGCCGTCATCCAGTTTGCGGCACTGGAGCCTGCCACCATCGAGCGCGTGGTCGACAAGATCATCCTGGAGGTCGAGGCGCAGCTGGAAGCCAAGGGCGTCACGATATCGCTCGACGATGCGGCGCGCCGCTGGATTGCCGAGCGCGGCTACGATCCGAAGATGGGTGCGCGGCCCATGGCGCGCACCATCCAGGAGCACATCAAGCGACCGCTGGCCGAGGAGCTGCTGTTCGGCCGCCTGGCCGGCGGGGGCCACGTGCGTGTGTCGGTGTCCGCGGATGGCGCATCGCTCAGACTCGAGTGCGAGCCGGCGCAGCTGCCGGCCGTGCCGGCTTAATCGCAGATCGGGAAAGTCGCTGAGGCCTGAGGGTCTTGCGGGACCCTCAGCGGCCGCGGTAGATGATGCGGCCCTTGGTGAGGTCGTACGGAGTCATCTCCACCGTGACCGCGTCGCCGGTGAGGATGCGGATGTAGTTTTTGCGCATCTTGCCGGAGATATGCGCGGTCACAACGTGCCCGTTCTTCAGCTTCACGCGGAAAGTCGTGTTGGGCAGGGTCTCGGTGACCTCACCCTCCATCTGGATCGCATCTTCTTTGGACATACCGCCCTAACCGGCTTCGGGGGCGCGAATTGGAGCACAAAGCGCGCGCTTCTGGCAATTTGCCGTGCGCCGCGAGCGCACCTGCCCATTACGGGCTCGCGAGCGTGGCCTCGGGGGCGTGCGCATGCTCGGCCAGCAGGGCCTGGAACTGCCCGCGCGGTATGGTACGGGCCCCAAGGCTCTCGAGGTGGCGCGAGGGCAGCTGGCAGTCGATGACGGCGAGATTGTTGCGGCGGCACAGCGCGACCAGGTGCGCGAGCGCTGCTTTCGAAGCATCCCGCTCCCGGCTGAACATCGACTCCCCGAAGAACACCCCGCCCAGGCGCACGCCGTAGAGTCCGCCGGCGAGTGACCCGGAGCGCCAGATCTCGATGCTGTGGGCGCGCCCCAGGTGATGCAGCTCAAGGTACGCGGCGCGCATCTCCCCGGTGATCCACGTCCCGGGACTGGCCGCGCGCGGCGCCGCGCAGCCATCGATCACGGCCGCAAAGTCCTGGTCCCGCGAGGCCGTGAAACCGCCGTTGCGCAGCGTCTTCGCCAGGCTGCGCGTGAGATGAAACTCCTCCGGGAAGAGCACCGCGCGCGGATCGGGCGACCACCACAGCACCGGCTGTCCCGGGGAGTACCAGGGGAAGATGCCGCGGCGGTAGGCGGCGACCAGCCGCTCCGGGGAGAGATCACCTCCGGCAGCCAAAAGACCTGCGGGTTCTTCCAGCGCCTGCTCCGGCGGTGGAAACCACTCCGGCGCGTCGTGCGGGGAGAGCCAGGTGATCGTTCTCATGCGAAGGGTCCGGCGCTGCGTCGCCCGCGGTAGGGCACGTGCGCCTGCACCTCGTGCGCGTAGGCCTCCACCGCCGCGCCTTCCTGGGCCAGGTAGTTGGCGATCGCGGCACGGAACTGCCCATCGGCAATGTAATGCGCCGACCAGGTGAGGATGGGCTCAAAGCCACGGCTGACTTTGTGCTCGCCCTGCGTGCCGGGCTCAAAGCGCGCCAGCCGCCGCTCGATGCAAAACTCGATGCCCTGGTGATAGCAGGTCTCGAAGTGCAGGCTGTGATAGTCGGCGGCGGCTCCCCAGTAGCGGCCGAAGAGCGTCTCGGCGCTGAAGAAAAAAATGGCCGCGGCGACCACCGTGCGGCCGTGCAGCGCAAGCTTCACCATCAGCGACTCAGGCAGCGTACGGGCGATCTCGCTGAAGAACGCGCGCGTGAGGTAAGGCTCATGTCCGTGGCGCAGGAAGGTGTCGCGGTGCAGTTCGTACACCCGATCGAGCAGGCGTTCATCGAGCTCCCCGCCCAGGCGCGTCTCGAAGCGCACCCCGGCCTCCTCGACGCGGCGCCGTTCGCGGCGGGCTTTCTTGCGCTTCTCGGCGGTGAACGTGGTCAGATACGCCTCGAAGCTCTCGTAGCCGCGGTTGCTCCAGTGAAACTGGCAGTCGCGCCGCAGCAGCCAGCCGCGGCGCGCGCAGGCGCGGCGCGCGGCTTCATCCAGGAACAGTGCGTGCACGCTCGAGAGTGCGTGCCCCTGCGCGTGCCGCTCAAGTTCGCTGAGCAGCCGCTCGGCGAGGCGCTCGCGATCGAGATCCGCGCGCACCAAGAGCCGGGGCCCGGTGGCCGGCGTGAATGGGGCGGCGAGGGTGAGCTTGGGGTAGTAGCGGCGCCCGAGCCGCTCATAGGCCTGCGCCCAGGCGAAGTCGAACACGAACTCCCCGTACGAATGCGACTTCACGAACATCGCCGCCCCGGCGGCGAGGCCCGCAGCATCGCGCACCGTCAGGTAACGCGGCTCCCAGCCGCTGCGCCCGCCGACGCAGTGGTTGCGCTCCAGGGCCGCGAGAAACTCATGGCGTGTGAAGGGATTGGCCGCAGCGCCGAGCGCGTTCCACTCCCCGGGCGCGAGCTCCTGGATGCTGCTGCGAAATTCTGCCGGTTCCCTGGGCATGTCTCTACTGATATACGAACTAGCTGCCGGTTCGCGTCTCGAGCGCCTCCAGGTAACGGTCGGCATCCAGTGCGGCCATGCACCCCGCCCCCGCCGACGTGACGGCCTGCCGGTAGACGTGATCCGCGACGTCGCCGGCGGCGAATACGCCGGGGATGCTGGTCGCGGTCGCGTTGCCCTCGATGCCGCTCTTGATGATGAGATACCCGCCCGCGTTCATCGCCAGCTGTCCTTTGAAGAGCGCCGTGTTGGGCGTGTGGCCGATGGCGATGAAGAGTCCCGTGACGCTCAGATCGCGGCTGGCACCGCCCTGCATCGCCTTGAGGCGCACTCCGTTCACGCCCTGCTGATCCCCGAGTACCTCGGCGATGGTGTGGTTCCACACGACGGTCATCTTGCCGGCCGCCACTTCCTTGAACAGCCGGTCCTGCAGGATCTTCTCGGCGCGCAGCTTGTCGCGGCGGTGCACGAGGGTCACGTGCTGCGCGATGTGCGCCAGGTACAGCGCCTCCTCGACCGCGGTGTTGCCGCCGCCGACGATCGCCACGCGCTGCCCGCGAAAGAAAAAACCGTCGCAGGTGGCGCAGGCGGACACGCCGCGCCCGCGGTGCTGCTCCTCGGAGGGCAGGCCGAGGTACTTTGCCGCAGCGCCGGTGGCGATGATGAGCACATCGCAGGTGTAAGTGCCCGCATCGCCTGTGAGCCGAAAGGGCCGCGACTTTAAGTCCGCCGTGTGCACGTGATCGTTCAGAATCTGGGTGTTGAAGCGCTCGGCGTGCCGGCGCATGCGCTCCATCAGCGCCGGCCCCTGCAGCCCCTCAACATCTCCGGGCCAGTTGTCAACGTCGGTCGTCGTCATGAGCTGGCCGCCCTGTTCGAGCCCGGCAATGAGCAGCGGCGCGCGGTTGGCGCGCGCGGCGTACACGGCCGCGCTGTAGCCGGCCGGTCCTGAGCCGAGAATGATCAGAGGGCTGTGGCGGGTGCTCGTCATCGGGTTCTCAATGGATTCGAAGCCTGCGCCATGGTACCAAGCCCTATAATGGCGGCCTTCTATCTTACGACGGAGATCCACACGGTTGGCTGAATCCTCGGCGCAGGCGCGCAACGGCGCGCGCTTTACATCGGCCGTGAGCCGCGGTCTGCGCGAAAGCGCCATCATCGCCCTCGGGATCGTGGCGCTCGTGCTGCTCATGGCACTCGCCAGCTACAGCCCGGATGATCCGGGCTTCTCCTTTACCGGCAGCGCTGCCCCGGTCCACAACCGTATCGGCGTCATCGGCGCCTGGCTCGCCGACGTGCTCTTCTTTCTCTTTGGCCGCCCGGCGTTCCTGTTCCCCATCATGCTCGCGCTGGCCTGCTTTGGCATGCAGCGGCGCATCCGCGCGGAGGCGAGCTCGCGCGCCAACACCGTGGTGCGCATCGCAGGCTTTCTGCTCGTGCTGGTGGCGAGCTGCGCACTCACCACGCTCCACTGGCAGCCCGGTACCCTGCGCCAGAGCGCCGGCGGGGTGGTCGGCTCCCTGGTCGGAAACGGGCTCGCCGCGGGGCTGGATTTCCTCGGCGCCACGCTCCTGATGATCGCCGCCTGGATGGCGGGGCTGTCGCTCGCCTTTGGGGTCTCCTGGTTCACCATCATGGACCGCCTGGGCGCTCTGGCGTGGTCGGGGATCGGCTGGCTGCGCGGGCGGCTCGCCTCCTCGCGCGATGCCGCCGAGGGGCGCGAGCGGCGCCAGGCCCGCAAGGAAGCGGTGCAGACGGAGCAGAAGAAGTCCGCGACCCGTGCGCCGCCGCGCATCGAGCCGCCGACGCCGGTGGTGGAGAAGAGCGCGCGCGTCGAGCGCGAGCGCCAGGTGCCGCTGTTCGAGCCGCCCAAGGCCAACGAACTGCCGCCGCTGAAGCTGCTCGATGACCCACCGCCGCGCGAGCCGCTGTATTCCGCCGAGGCGCTCGAAGCGCTGTCGCGGCTTGTGGAAATGAAACTCAAGGATTTCACGATCGACGCCGAGGTGGTGGCGGTGCAGCCCGGCCCGGTGGTGACGCGCTTTGAGCTGCGCCCGGCTCCCGGGGTTAAGGCGAGCCAGATCACCGCGCTCGCCAAGGATCTGGCACGCGCGCTGTCGGTGTTGAGCGTGCGCGTGGTGGAGGTGATCCCCGGCAAGAGCGTCATGGGGCTGGAGATCGCGAACGAGAAACGCGAGGTCGTGACCCTGGGCGAGATCATCCGCTCCAAGGCCTATGACGAGATGCATTCGCCACTCGCGCTGGCGCTGGGGAAGGACATCGGCGGACAGCCCATGGTGGCGGATCTGACGCGCATGCCGCATCTGCTGATCGCCGGCACCACCGGCTCGGGCAAGTCAGTCGGCATCAACGCGATGGTGCTGTCGCTCCTTTATAAGTCCACCGCCGAGCACGTGCGCCTCATCATGATCGATCCGAAGATGCTGGAGCTGTCCGTTTACGAGGGCATCCCGCACCTGCTCGCGCCGGTCGTGACCGACATGAAACAGGCGGCCAACGCGCTGCGCTGGTGCGTCGCGGAGATGGAGCGGCGCTATCAGCTGATGGCCGCGCTCGGGGTGCGCAATATCAGCGGCTTCAACCGGCGCGTGAAGGATGCGCTGGAGGCGGGCAAACCGATCAAGGATCCGGTGATGATGCTGCGCGCAGCAAACGATCCGAGCATCGATCAACGCCAGATCGAGGATCTCACCCCGCTGCCGTACGTGGTCGTGGTGGTCGATGAGCTCGCCGATCTGATGATGATCGTCGGCAAGAAGGTCGAGGAGCTCATCACGCGTCTGGCGCAAAAGGCGCGCGCTTCGGGTTTGCATCTGATTCTTGCCACGCAGCGCCCGTCGGTCGACGTCATCACCGGCCTCATCAAGGCGAACATTCCCTGCCGCATCGCCTTTCAGGTGTCCGCGCGCGTGGACTCCCGCACGATCCTCGACCAGATGGGCGCGGAGACCCTCCTCGGGCACGGCGACATGCTCTACCTGCCGCCGGGGACGTCGCTGCCGACGCGCGTGCACGGTGCCTTCGTCTCCGACCAGGAGGTGCACCGGGTGGTCGATGCCCTGAAGAGCACCACGCCGCCGAGCTACATCGAAGAGGTGCTCTCAGGACCCAAGGCGCCGATACCGGGGCTCGCGGGCGAGGAGGGCGAGGGCGGCAGTGCGGAGGACGCTGAAGCCGATCCGCTCTACGACGAGGCGGTGCGCATCGTGACGAGCGAGCGCAAGCCCTCCATCTCCTATGTGCAGCGGCGGCTGAAGATCGGCTACAACCGCGCGGCACGGCTGCTCGAAGCGATGGAACTTGCCGGTCTTGTGGGTCCGCTGCAGGCCAACGGCGCGCGCGACGTGCTGGCGCCGGTGCCTCCGGAGGATTGAAGAAATCATGGGCGCCCTAACGCGGCCGCGCTCGGCACTGTTGCGCGTGTGGCGTGCACTGGCGGCCGCCGCGGCGCTGCTGGGCGCGCTGCAGGTGCAGGCGGCGGCGACGCCGCTCGATGCCTACCTCGATAACCTCAAGACGCTGCGCGCGAGCTTCCTGCAGACCCTCGCCGATACGCACGGGCGCGAGATCGACCGCGCCACCGGCACGCTCATCGTGTCGCGCCCGGGCAAGTTCAGCTGGGAGATCCATCCGCAGAACGCGACCGGGGTGAGCAACGGGGCCGGGCAGCTCATGGTGTGCGACGGCACCAATCTGTGGTTCCTCGACCGCGACCTGCGGCAGGTGACGGTGAAACCGGTCGACGCGGCGCTGACGGCGACGCCGGCGATGCTGCTCTCGGGGGGCGCGGACCTGCGACAGAACTTCAAGATCACCGCCGCAGGCGAGCGCACCGGGCTCACCTGGGTGCTCGTTGAGCCGCTCGGCGCGGAGGCGGATTTCCGCAGCGCGCTGTTCGGTTTCGCCAACGATGAGTTGAAGCGCATGATCGTCGAGGACAAGCTGGGCCAGACCGCGACCATCATTTTCCAGAAGATCGCGCGCAACATCCCGGTGGCCCCGAGCGAGGTGAGCTTCACGCCACCGAAGGACGTCGATGTCATCGGCACGCCGCACCCGTGAGGCCGCCGCCCTGGTCAGCGCCGCGTGAGCGCCCGCGACCTGTTCGACGCCGATCCGCTGCGTCCGCTCGCGGACCGGATGCGCCCGCGCACGATCGCTGAGTTCGTCGGTCAGCAGCACCTGTTGGGTGCCGGTAAACCCCTCGGCGCGAGCATCGCCGCGGGCAAGCTGCACTCGCTCATCCTCTGGGGACCCCCGGGCACCGGCAAGACGACCCTGGCGCGCCTCATTGCGCAGGGTGCGAACGCGCAGTTCATCGCCCTCTCGGCGGTGATGGCCGGCGTCAAGGACATTCGCGCGGCCGTTGAGGCGGCGCGCGTGGCACGCCGCCAGGATGCGCGTGCGACCCTGTTATTTCTGGACGAGGTGCACCGCTTCAACAAGGCGCAGCAGGACACCTTCCTGCCGTACCTCGAGGACGGCACGCTCACGTTTATCGGTGCCACCACGGAGAACCCTTCGTTCGAAGTGGTGAGCGCGCTGCTCTCGCGCGCGCGCGTGTACGTGCTGCGCGCGCTCACGGTTGAGGATCTCAGCGCGCTCCTGCGCCGCGCACTCACCGACAGCGAGCGCGGACTCGGGCGCGAGCAGCTGCAGGCCGATGAGCCGGCGCTGGAACTTCTGGCGCGCGCCGCCGACGGCGATGCCCGCCGCGCGCTCAACATGCTCGAGCTCGCCGCCGGCCTCATCGAGGCAGCCGGCGGGCAGCGCCTGCTCAGCGTGGCGGTCGCGCAGGAGGTGGCGAGCGGCGGCCATCGGCGCTTCGACAAGGGCGGCGATCAGTTCTACGACCAGATCTCCGCCTTGCACAAGGCGGTCCGCGGCTCGGATCCGGATGCGGCGCTTTACTGGTTGTGCCGCATGCTCGATGGCGGCTGCGACCCGATTTATCTGGCGCGGCGCATCGCGCGCATGGCGATCGAAGACATCGGGCTCGCCGATCCGCGGGCGTTTGCGCTCACCCTCGATGCTTGGCAGGCGTACGAGCGCCTCGGCACGCCCGAGGGCGAGCTGGCGCTCGCGACCGCGGTCGTGTATCTCGCCTGCGCGCCCAAGAGCAATGCGGTCTACGTCGCCATGGCCGAGGCGCTCGAGGACGTTGAGAAGTTCGGCACCCTCGAAGTGCCGCTGCAGCTGCGCAATGCGCCCACACGCCTCATGAAGAACTTGGGCTACGGACGCGATTACCGCTATGCGCACGACGAGCCGGAGGGCTTCGCCGCCGGGGAGCGCTACCTGCCGGAGACGCTGCCGGATCGGCGATACTACCGGCCCGTTTCCCGCGGGCTGGAAATCAAGATCGGCGAAGCGCTGGCCCGCCTGCGCTCGCGCAACGAGTCGAAAGGCTGACATGATCGATCCGAAGCTGTTGCGCACCGACCCGGAAGGCGTAGCGCGCAATCTGGCGCGCCGCGGCGTCAAGCTCGATGTGGCGGCCTTGCGGGCGCTGGAGGAAAAGCGCAAGCCCTGGGCGGTGGAACTGGACCGCCTGCGCGCTGAGCGCAACGCCAACGCCAAGGCGGTCGGCATGGCCAAGGGGCGCGGCGAGGAGGCCGGCGCACTCATCGCCAAGGGCGAGAGCCTCACCGTCGCGCTCACCCAGGCGGAGGCGCAGCTGGGCGCCGTACAAGAGGAACTGGAGCAGTGGCAGCTCGGGCTTCCCAATCTGCTGCATGCCTCCGTGCCGGAGGGTGCCGATGAGAGTGCCAATCTTCAGGTGCGCCACTGGGGCGAGCGGCGCCGCTTCCCCTTCACGCCGCGCGATCACGTCGAGGTGGGCGAGGGCCTGGGCGGCGTTGATTTTGCGGCCGCGGCGCGCATCTCCGGGGCGCGCTTCGTGGTGCTGCGCGACCAGGTCGCGCATCTGCACCGCGCGCTCACCCAGTTCATGCTCGACCTGCACACGCGTGAGCACGGCTACACCGAGGTGTATGTGCCGTACCTGGTGCAACGCCCGGCGCTCATCGGCACCGGACAGCTGCCGAAGTTCGAGCAGGATCTGTTCGCGGTGCGCGGCGCGGAGGGTTTCTACCTCATTCCCACCGCCGAAGTACCCATCACCAATCTGGTGCGCGGCCAGATCCTGGCCGCCGAAGCGCTGCCCCTGAAGCTCGTGGCGCACACGCCGTGCTTTCGTTCGGAGGCGGGCGCGGCCGGTAAGGACACGCGCGGCATGATCCGCAACCATCAGTTCGAGAAGGTGGAGCTGGTGCAGATCGTGCGCCCGGATGCCTCCTATGCCGCGCTCGAAGAGCTCACCGCGCACGCGGAAGCCGTGCTCAAGAGCCTGGAGATCCCTTACCGCACGGTCGCGCTGTGTGCCGGGGACACCGGTTTTGCCAGCGCCAAGACCTACGACATTGAGGCGTGGCTGCCCTCGCAGGAGCGCTATCGGGAGATCTCCTCCTGCAGTAACTTTGAGGCCTTCCAGGCACGACGCATGCAGGCGCGCTGGCGTAATCCGCAGGCCGGCAAGCCCGAGCCGCTGCACACGCTCAACGGTTCAGGACTTGCGGTCGGGCGCACGCTGGTGGCGATCCTGGAGAACTTCCAGAACGAGGACGGCTCAGTGAGCGTGCCGGCGGCGCTGCAGCCGTACATGGACGGCCGGACGCGGCTCGCATCGTAGACTATCGATTATCGATAGCCCTATACTGCATTTCATCATGAAGCGAACGTCGCGCAAGCCGAGCCTGGCGCAAGCGCGCGATCCGCTCTTTAACCGTTCGGTGGAAAAGGCACTCGCGATTCTCGAGGCCTTCGGCGGTGAGCGGCGCGCCTTGAGTCTCGCGGAACTCGCTGCCAGCGTCGGGGTGACGACGAGCTCGGCGCAACGTTGCGTGCACACGCTCGTGCGCCTGGGTTTTCTGCGCCGCGACCCCCAGGCCAAGCGCTGGGTGCTGACGGCACGCGCGCTCGCGCTCGCCCACGCCTATCTGGCCGGCCATGCGCTGCTTGAGCAGGCGACCACACACCTCATCGATCTGAACCAGGCGAGCGGTGAGTCGGTGAGCTTATCGGAGCCGGACGGCACCAACATGATGTTCATCGCGCGCTTTCCGAGTCTCAAGCGCTTCTACATCCACATGCCGGTCGGGCGGCGCCTGCCGATGTATTGCACCGCTTCAGGGCGGGCTTATCTTGCGGCGCTACCGGCCGGTGCGGCGCAGCGGCTGTTGCGGCGCTCGGCGCTGCTGCCGCTGACGCCGATGACGCTCACGGACCGCGAGCAGATCTGGAAACGGGTGCAGGCGGCGCGCGCTGTCTGCAGCAGCAGCGGCGCGAGCTTGGAGCGCAGCTCCGGCAGCGTCCAGCGGCTGGTGGGCGCGGAG
>DATHLO010000131.1:0-16368 GCA_035488075.1 Steroidobacteraceae bacterium
CGTCAGTGTGACCAGTTGCTGCGCCGAGTCGATCGACTTCTGGGTCAGATCGATCTGCGCCGTCAGTTCTTTGGCGCCGAACCACGCGCGCGCCAGCGACGCGACGAGGGATTGGCGCGCGTACGCGGCATCTGCCACAGCCGAGGAGTATTGAGCGCTCGCCGCCATGCGGCCATAGCGGATACGGCCCCACACGTCGATCTCCCAGGAGGCGAGCAGGAAGGCGCCCCTCACCCCGCTCGCGTCGGCGCCCAGCTTGCCGCCGCCCTTGCCGGCGGCGGCGAGCGTCGGCTGCAGCGCGCCGCCGGCGGCCTCCATGAGGATCCGCGCCTGTTCGACGCGCGCCTGCGCGACCTGCAAGTCCGGGTTGTAGGTGAGTGCCTCCGCCGCCAGCGTTTCGAGCGCGGGATCCTGCAGCTCGCTCAACCAGCCGCTCTGCACGGCTTCCGGGCGCGTGCCCTGCGCGATCCACTGCGCGGGCACCTGCACGTGTGGCAGAGCCTTATCCGCCAGCTGCGCCGAGGAGGGGGCGGAGTGCAGGTGAATGCAGCCCGGCCCGGCCGCGAACGCTGCAGCCACCACGAGCAGTCCGCCGCTGCGCGCCCGGATGAACTGCCGCTTCAATGCGATCTCCCCGACATATGGTCGCGTCGCTAGTGCAGCTTGAGGATCAGGTAATTCAACTTGGACGAGATGCGTATGATCACCTTGCGCACGATGTGAATGGCCTTCAGATGCTGCGTGTAGATCGCCCCCTCGCCCACGGCGCCGGCGGCGATGAACGTCCCCTTGTCAGGATCCGCCAGATCAAGGCGCACGGGAAAGCGCCCCGGTATGGCCGGCGCAAATCCCGTCTGCGGGATCGTGCCAGTCACCTGGGCCGTCCCCTGCCCCTGGGCCCAGATCACCGAATCGACCGTGGCCTTGATGATCTTTCCCGGATGCGTCGGCAGCACGATCTCGGCCTCATCCCCGGGCGCAACTTCCTCGAGCTCGTTTTGGTAGTACAGCGCGTAGATCTGGTAGACGTCTTCCACGACACTGATGGGTGCGAGCGCCGGAAAGGCGGTGACATAGCCGCCGGGGCGCAGCTGCAGATTGACGACCGTGCCATCGGCGGGCGAGAGCACGGTCGTCTGCGACAGATCCCAGCGCGCGCTTTCCAGCTGCGCCTTGATCTGCGCGACCTGCGCCTGATCACCGCCCACCACGGCGCCGAGCTGTTCGGTGATCTGGCTGGCGCCCGCGCTCGCGGCCGCGAGCTCGCCCTCCAGAGTGCGCACGTCCGCCTCTGATGCCTCCAGCTCGAACTTCGAGCCCGCTCCGCCCGCCACCATCTCGCGATACTGCTTCACTCGCATGCGGGCGAGATCCAGTTTGGCGCGCGTTGCATCGGTCTTGGCGGACGCCGCTTTCAGCTGCTCGCGTAGGGAGTTGTTCGCTCCCACTGCGTTGGCCAGCTGCGCCTCCAGCGCCTTCACCTGCAGGCTATACGGGGTCGGATCGATACGGAACAACACATCGCCCTTCTGGACTGGGCGATTCGGCTCGATCGGCACCTCGATCACGCGTCCGCGCACCTGCGGCACGATCGGAATCGTGTACTTGATGACGCGCACGTCGGCACTCGAGGGGGCGTAGCGGTTCAAGAGCATGATGAGCGTGAACATCCCGACCACCGGGATCGTGTACACGATCACCTGCGAGGTCGTATTCCACGGCAGCAGCTTGAACTTGAAAAAGATCAGCCAGACGATGAACGCGTAGGTCGCAAGAATCAGCGCGTCCATCAGCCGCTCTTCCCGTCGCGCGGCGGTGTCGTGATGTTCACGTCCTGCAGCGGCTCCGGCTCCAGGGGAGCCTGCACTTTCGGCAACTCGGTCGCGTGCAGATGCTCAGCCTCCACCAGCGCGACCCGCATGCCCATCGGTCTCACGTAAGCCCAGAGCATCGCAATCGGCCACAGCAGTCCGCCGAACACGAGCGACAGCAGGCACAGCATGTGAATGGCGTCCTTCTGGGGGTGGTTGCGCTTTTTCGCCGCCTTCTCCGGCAGGATGTGCAATATCCAGAACAGGTAGATCGCCGCCGGTGGCATCACGAGCAGGATGAACACCGACATCCAATCGGCGACGCTGTCGGCGAGGGCTCCCGTAACGGCTGCGCAGGCGCCGCGGCTCGCCGTGGCGAGCAGCACAGCGGCAGCAAGCCTCACCCGCCGCTCGCGTGAGAGCTTGATCATGGCGCTCGTCTCCCCCTTGCCTGATCTGTACGTTGAACGCGATATCACAATGCCGGGGCCTCCCTCATTCGTCAACGGCCGCCGGGAACGTGCGGCGGGCCATCTGGAGGCCGGATGCATCCCGCGCCTGCAGGTGCGCGCGCGCACCTCAGCCTGGCGCCTTCGGTTCGATCCACAGCGCCCGCGCGCGCCCGCACAATTCGCCCTTGCCGTCGTAGAGCGCCGTGCCGGCCTCGTGCTTGCGGCCGCGGGTGCTCAGCTCCCAGCCGATGAGCGTGCAGGCTTCCCCGATGTGCACCAGTCGGTCGACGTGCGCGGTGAACTCACCGAGCAGCATCATCTGATCCTGCCTCGCGACGGCGTAGTAACCCGGACAGTCGAGCGCTGCGGACATGAATTCAGGGCGTACCTTGCCGTCGCCGCGGTCGAGTGAGGCATCCGGTACCCAGGGCGCGGCCACCACACCGAGTTCCGGGATGGGACCGGCGAAGATGCGCATCCCATCGCCACGGGCGCGGTGCGTGCCGCACACGAAGCAGGTGGGAAAGCGGTGGTAGCGAAAGCCTGCGTAGCGGCGTGACGCCTCGACCGCCTCCAGGTAGTGCGGGCGGCGCGGCGGGGGGTCGAGCTCGAGGCGTTGGGGCTCCGCCTCCCCGATGAGCTCTTGCTCCTCGAGCACGCGCAAGAGGCCTTCGGCCGACTCGTGCACCGCGAGGAGCGTGTCCAGGGGCGGGGGCTTGCGCAGCCGCACCGTGAGTGTGCGCGAAGCGAGCGTCGCCACGAGCCCCGCGAAGTAGCCGCCGTTGGCCGAGGTCGGCGGACCGCAGAAGCGCGCCGCGACGCTCAGCGTCTTCATGGCGCAGGCCCGCGCAGGCTGCGCAGCCACGGCTGCGGGTCCTCTGCGCGCTCGAGCAGTTCGACCAGGGCTGAGCCGATAACGACCCCATCGACATGGCCGCGCAGGCGCTGCACCTGCTCGCGGCTGCGGATGCCGAAGCCGGCGCACACCGGAATGGGCGCGCAGGCGCGCACCGCGTCCAGGTACTGCAGTACGGCATCGGGCACCGCCACGCTCTTGCCGGTGGTACCGGTCATGGTGACGGCGTACACGAATCCCTCGCTGCCTTCACACAGTCGCCGCATGCGCTGCGGCTCCGTGACCGGGGTTACCATCTGCACCAGCGCCAGACCCTCGCGATTGAGCGCGGTGCGCAGCTCGCTGCTTTCATCGAGCGGCAGATCCGGCACGATGAACCCCGACACCCCGGCGCGCCGGGCGCGCGCGGCCAGCGGCGCGCCGCAGGCGAGCAGCGGGTTCAGATAGCTCATAAGAATGAGCGGCGCGCGCAGCTCGCCCAAGGCTTCGAGTTCCCCGAGGATCCACCCGAGGCTCACGCCCTGCGCGAGTGCGGCGAGGCTCGCGCGCTGGATCGTCACCCCGTCGGCCATCGGATCGGTGAAGGGTACGCCGACCTCCACTACGTCGGCCGCGGCGGCGAGGGCGCGCACGTGCTCGCGGAATTTCGTGCGTGCGGGAAAGCCGGCGGTCAGATAGGCAATGAGTGCCGGCTCCCCGCCCGCAGCGGCCGCACGGATGCTCTGGCCGATGCGCTCCTTCGGGCTCATGACTCCTCGGTCTGCAGCAGCGTCTGCTGCAGCGTGCTCATGTCCTTGTCGCCGCGACCGGAGAGACACACGAGGATGGCGCGTCCGGGATTGGACTTCGCCCAGCGCTGCGCGCCCGCGAGCGCATGCGCGCTCTCGAGGGCCGGCAGGATGCCTTCGCTTTCGCTCAGGGCGCGCACCGCGGCGAGCGCCTCCGCATCGCTCGCCGTCTCATAGCGCACCCGTCCGATGGCGGCGAGCAGCGCGTGTTCGGGGCCGACACTCGGATAATCAAGCCCGGCGGAGACCGAGTGAGTCTCCTGGATCTGACCGTCCGCGTCCTGCAGCAGCAGCGAATAGGTGCCGTGCAGCACCCCGGGACGCCCGAACGCGATGGTCGCCGCGTTGTCGCCGAGCTGCGCACCGCGACCGCCGGCCTCGACACCGATGAGCTCGACCGCGGCATCGGGGATAAAGGCGTGGAAGGCGCCCATGGAGTTCGATCCCCCGCCGACGCAGGCGATGAGCGCCGCAGGCAGTGCGCCGGTGGCGGCGAGGATCTGCTCGCGTGCCTCGCGGCCGATGACCGCCTGCAGCTCACGCACCAGATACGGATACGGGTGCGGTCCCACCACCGAGCCGAGCAGATAATAAGTGTCGAGCGGATCGGCCACCCAATCACGCATCGCCTCATCGATCGCGGCGCGCAGCGTGCGATCACCGGAGGTGACCGGCACGACCTTGGCGCCCAGCAAACGCATGCGTCCGACGTTCGGCGCCTGGCGTTCCATGTCGATGGCGCCCATGTAGACGGTGCACGGCAGCCCCAGGCGCGCGCATGCCGCGGCGGTCGCCACGCCGTGCTGGCCGGCGCCGGTTTCGGCGACGATGCGAGTGGCACCCAGTCGCTGCGCGAGCAGCGCCTGGCCAATCGCATTGTTGATCTTGTGCGCGCCGGTGTGCGCCAGATCCTCGCGCTTGAGCCACACCTGCGCGCCCCAGCGCCCCGAGAGCCGCTCGGCGAAGGTCAGGGCCGTGGGCCGTCCCACCCAGCTGCGCAGCTGCGCGGTGTACTCGGCCTGAAAGTCGCGCGCGTGCAGGTGGGTGCGCACGCCGCGCTCGAGCCGCTCGAGCGCCGGAATGAGCGTCTCCGGAACATAGCGCCCGCCAAAGGGGCCGAAGCGGCCGCGCGCATCGGGGTATTTGCCGGCGATGAGCTCGGCGAGCAGCCGCGCCGGATCCAGGGAAGCCGCAAGTGCATTCATGACGAATCCTCTGTGCCGGTCTGCGCGGCCGCACGCGCGGCGGCGCGTACGGCCTCGACGAACTGCTGCATCCGCGCCGGGCTCTTCAGTCCGGGCCGCTCCTCCACCCCGCTCGATACGTCCACGCCGAAGGGCCGCACCCGGGCGATCGCGGCGCCGACGTTGCCGCAGTCGAGCCCGCCGGCCAGTATCAGCTGCGTGCGTCGCGAGAGCTGGCGTGCCAGCTGCCAGTCACTCGCGACACCGCTGCCGCTGAGCGCCCCCTCAAAGAGAATGCGCGCGGGCAGGTTCGGCACCTCGGCGGCGACATCGCGCACCACCGCCAGCCGCTCAAGGCTCGCCGGCAGGCGCAGCCGTTCCAGATCCGCGGCATCGCTCTGCAGCACGTCGGGCTTGAACAGCTCCACTATCTCATCGACCGCCGCCTGGGTGGGATGCCGCGTGACCGCCACGCGCTGCGCCCGCCCGTGCGCAGACTGCGCGAGCTGCGCGGCCTGCGACACGCTCAGCCGGCGCGGCGACTCGGCGAACACGAAGCCGAGCGCGTCCACCCTAAGCTCGAGTGCCGCGTTCACCGCTTCCGGGCTCGTCAGACCGCAGATCTTGATCCACATCAAGGCGCTCCGCGCGCCGCGCGCCCCGCCGCGAGCAGTTGCGCCACCCGTGCCTCGGGATCTTCCCCCTGCATAAGCGCGCTGCCCACGAGTGCGAGCTCGTAGCCGGCCGCGGCCACCGCGCGCGCGGCCGCGGGCGAACCCACGCCGCTCTCGGCCACGCGGGGCACCCCCGCCGGCAGCAGCGGCGCGAGCTCGAGCAGCCGCTCGGGCACGACCGCAAGCGTGCGCAGGTCACGGCAGTTGACCCCCGCCAGCAGCTGCGCAGCCGCGCCCCAGCGCTCCACCAACTCGTGCATGAGCGCGATGTCCTGCGCGTCGAAGGCTTCCAGGAGCACAAAGAGCCCGAGGGCGCAGGCGCGTTCGAGCAGGGACTCGGTCTCCTCCCGCGGCAGCATGCGCAGGATGACGAGCACCCCGCCCGCACCGGCGAGGCGTGCCTCCAGCACCTGGTACGGGTCGACCAGAAAATCCTTGCGCATCGTGGGCACCGCGAGCGGCGCGAGCGCCTGGGCGGCGCTCGCCAGATGCTCGAGCGCGCCGTCGAAACGCGTGGGCTCGGTGAGCACTGACACCGCCACCGCGCCGGCACGCGCATAGGCCGTCACGCGCGCCCTGACATCCTCGCCGGCGCCGCGCAGCTGCCCGTGCGCCGGCGAGCGCAGTTTCACTTCCGCGATCAGGTCAAAGCCGCGAGGGTCCAGGCGCAGCGACGGCGGCGGTGGCAGCGCCCGGGCCGCCTGCTCGAGCTGCGCGCGCGCCTGCAGGCGTTGCGCAGCGCGCACGCGCGCACGACTCGCCTGCGCCATCTGTTCGAGAAACTCTGCGCTCACGCCGGCCGCTCCGGGGAGATGGGCGCGCCGCGCGACGCGAGCGCCTCGAGCAGACGGCGCGCCGCGCCACTGTCGATTCCCGCCGCTGCGCGCGCGATCCCGGCGCGCGGGCTGTCGCTTTCGCCTGCGACCTCCAACGCCAGCGCCGTGCCGAGCAGCAGGCAATCGCGGTGCGCGCCGCGGTCCTCGCCGTACAGCACGGCGCGCAGCGCGCGCGCGTTATACGCCGCATCCCCGCCGGCCAGATCCTGTGCCTTGCAGCCCGGCACGCCGTAGTCTGCCGCCGTGCGCACGCTCATCTCGACCTGCCCCGGGCGCACATCGAACACGGTGAACGGCCCGATCGGCGTCGGCTCGTCCCAGCCATCGGCGCCGTGCACCACGAAGGTGCGCTCGATGGGCAGCCCCGTGAAAGTGTCGGCGATCAGGCGCGCGACCTGCAGGCTGTAGGCGCCAACCAGGTGCAGCGGCGGCTGCGCCGGATTCACCAGCGGGCCGAGAATATTGAACACGGTGCGCACGCCGAGCGCGGCGCGGATGGGGGCGATCGCCTTGGTGGCCGGGTGGTAGTGCGGCGCGAACAGGTAGGTAAAGCGCGTGGCCGCAAGGCAGGCGACCGCCGCCTCCTCCTCGAGCGGGATCGCCAGCCCAAGCGCTTCGAGCACATCGGCACTGCCGCAACGGCTGGAGACCGAGCGATTACCGTGCTTGATGACGGGTACGCCGCAGGCGGCGGTCAGGAGCGCCGTGCCGGTGGAGATGTTGAAACTGCCCGAGGCGTCCCCGCCGGTGCCGACGATGTCGATGGCGCGCAGCCCGCGCGGGATGTCGGGGCGGCGCGCGCGGCGGCGCATCGCCAGAGCGAAGCCACGCAGTTCCTCGGCCACCACGCCCTTGGCCGTGAGCGCTGCCAGCAGCGCACCGCCCATGGCGGGCGGCAGCATTGGGTCGGTCAGCTGCGCGAGCAGCTCCTCGGCCTGCGCCTCACTCAGGTCGCGCCGCTCGAGCAGCTGCGCGAGCAGCTCACGCGGACGCGGCACGGCTGGCTCCGTCGGCTGCTGCGGGCGCCCGCTCCGCGGCGGTGAGCTCCAGGAAATTGCCCAGGAGGCGCGGACCTTCGGGGGTGAGGATGCTTTCCGGATGAAACTGCACCCCCTCAACCGTGAGCGCGCGGTGACGCACGCCCATGATCTCCCCTTCCGCGGTGCGCGCGCTCACCTCGAGCTGCGCGGGAATGCTCGCCGGTGCTGCGATGAGGGAGTGGTAGCGCCCGACCTCGCACGGCTCCGGGAGTCCCGCGAACAGCGTGCGTCCGTCGTGGCGCACGAGCGAGGTCTTGCCGTGCATCAGGCGCTCCGCGCGCACCACCTTGCCACCGAAAACCTCCACGATCGACTGGTGCCCGAGACACACGCCCAGCACCGGAATGCGCCCGGCAAAGGCGCGGATCATGTCCATGGAGACTCCGGCGTCGTAGGGCGTGCCGGGACCCGGGGAGATGCACAGGTGCGAGGGCGCGAGCGCGACGGCGGCGGCGGTGCTGAGCGCGTCGTTGCGATACACGCTCACTTCGGCGCCGAGCACCAGGAAGGCCTGCACCAGGTTGTAGGTGAAGGAGTCGTAGTTGTCGATCAGCAGCAATCGAGGCTTCACAACCCCTCCTGTGCCAGCTCGAGCGCGCGCGCCATCGCCCCGCTCTTGGCCAGCACCTCTTCGTACTCGGTCTGCGGCACGCTGTCGGCGACGATGCCCGCACCGGCCTGGTAGCTGTACTCATCGCCCCTGAACACCAGCGTGCGGATCGTGATGGCGTGATCCATGTCACCGCGCGCCCCGAAGTAGCCGACGGTGCCCCCGTACAGCCCGCGGCTCACCGGCTCGAGCTCATCGATGATCTGCATCGCGCGCACCTTCGGCGCGCCCACCAGCGTCCCGGCCGGGAAGGCCGCGGCGAACAGGTCAAAGGCGTCCTTGCCCGGCGCAAGCTCGCCGCGCACGCCACTCACCATGTGCATGACGTGACTGTAGCGCTCGATCGAGCGGTACGGCTCGACGCGCACGCTGCCGGCACGCGCGACGCGCCCGAGATCGTTGCGCGCCAGATCCACCAGCATCACATGCTCGGCGTTCTCCTTCGGATCGGCGAGCAGCTCGGTGGCACGCGCCTGATCGGCGGCTGCGTCCGCCGCACGCGGACGCGTACCGGCGATGGGGCGCAGCTGCGCCTCGCGCCCATTGAGCTTCACCAGCGCCTCGGGCGATGAGCCCACGACCGCGACCTCGCCCAGGACGCAGTAGTACATGTAAGGAGAGGGGTTGATGAGCCGCAAGGCCCGGTAGGCCTGGAACGGGTCAAGCTCGTGCCCTCCGGAGAAGCGGCTGGCGAGCACGAGCTGATACACGTCGCCGGCGGCGATGTACTCCTGCGTGCGCCGCACACCGGCCAGGTAATCCGCGCGCGCAAAGGCGGCGGTGGGGGCTGCATAGCGTCCCGGTCGCCGCGCCTGCGGCAGCGCGCCGCGCAGGGCGCGCACGACCTCCTGACGCAGCGAGCGGCGCTCCTCGGCCGAGCCGGCGTGCACGAGCGCAATACCGCGCGTGAGGTGATCGAACACAAGCACCGAGCGCGGCGCCACGTAATGCAGCGCGGGAACGCCACTCGAGCCGGTGCTGCGCGCAGGCAAGCGCTCGAAATGGCGCACGACATCGTAGGCGGCGTAACCGACCAGGCCGCCCGCCAGGGGCACGCCGGAGACATCCGCCTGCGGTTGCGGCGCGAGGGCGAGCGCTGCGCGCAGCCCGTCAAGCAGCTCCGCACCGCTTTGCGGCACGGGTCGCCGCTCGCTCCCGATCGCAAAGGCGTCCGCGTCCAGGCGCACCTCGAGCGCGTCGCCGAAGCCGATGAACGAGTAGCGCCCCAGGCGTTCCCCGCCCTCGACGCTCTCGAGCAGGAAGCGCGGGGCGAACGCGGCGAGTTTCATGAACGCCGACACAGGCGTGTCCAGGTCACCGGCGATGTCGAAGAGCGGTTGCAACGATCGATTCCCGTTTCAGCAGGACAACAAAAAACCCATCCCGGGGGCATCCGGAGATGGGTTCTGGTTTTCGTCGGATCTTAAATTCGCAAGAAACAGCTAACCGTCAGCCCACTTCCGTTATGCAGGGCGCCACCACCACAGGCGTGCGAGGTTTGAGGATTGCTGCAGCATTGCGCGGCAGTATCGCCGTGGCGTGGCGAGGACGTCAAGAACGCGCCCCCGCCCGCCCCGAGCGCTCATTTGAGGCAGACCGCCTCCACGTTGTTGCCGTCCGGATCCAGCAGGAAGGCGGCGTAATAGCTCGGGCTATAGTCGGCACGCACCCCCGGGGCACCGTTGTCAGAACCCCGGGCCTTGAGACCGGCGCGGTGAAAGGCATCGACCGCGGCCCGGCTCTGGGCAGTAAAGGCCACGTGCACCGGAGTGTGTGCCGCCGGGTCCGCTGACAGCCACAGGCCGGGGGCTCCCTTGGGTCCCAGGCCGGCACCGGAGGCATCGCGCGAGGCGAGCACGTGGCCCAGTTCCCCGAGCACGGCGGTGTAGAAACGCACGCTCGCCTCAAGATCACGCACCCTCAGTCCGATATGGTCGTACATGTCAGCCTCCTCGAAACCCTTGCGGCAACGCCCATCGCCACCGTCCGGATCAGGCTAAGGCAGGAGCGGTGAGGCGATCTTGGAGAATCTTGCGATCGTTCTGGCTGACACGGCGGAAGAGCCGGGGCGAGACCCCGGCCGCACGGCGGAAGGTGCGGACGAAGTTGGAAAGATCCCCGAAGCCTACCTCGTAGGCGATGTCGGCGATCGGGCGGGTGTCCTGCGCCAGCAGGCGCGCGGCGTGGCGCAGGCGTGAGCGCACGAGGTACTGGTGGGGTGTCACGCCGATCACGCGCGTAAAGAGCCGCAAGAAATGAAACGCGCTCACGCCGCTTTCGCGCGCAACCTGTTCGAGGTGCAAGGATTCCCCGGCATGCGCCTCCAGCCACAGTGCGACGCGCACCGCGCGGCGACGGTCACGCGCGCTCAGCCTGAGCGGCTGCACGGGCTGCGCCGCGAGCGTGCCGAGCAGACGCGCGGCCAGCAGGGTCCCCGCCTCATCCAGACCGACGTCACTGCGGCCGTCGGCTGCGGCCTGGGCGCGCTCCCCGAGCAACGCCAGCTGCGGCACCGGGGGCACGGCGCCGCTCAACCAGTGGCGCGGCGGCACACCGAGGACTTCCAGCAGCCGCTCATCGAACTGATACGAGAGGCACTCATCGCCCTGGGCGTGGTGCTCGTGCGTACAGAGGAACTCGTCTCCGGGCCTGCCGATCAGGAAGGAACCGGCCACGAGCTCAAATGAGCGCCCGCGCGTGAGGTAGCCGAAGCTGCCGCGCCGGACGTACGAAATGGAGAAGCTGCCGTGCACCTCGGTGAACGGCCGGTCCTTCGGTCCTGCGGCGCAGCGGTAGTCGAACACCCGCAGCGCGCCATCTTTCAGCAGTGCAGATGAGGGCATGGCGCCATCATGCTACCGCACCAATGTCGTTCGCAAAGTTGAACTCGGCCCACGGGCGGCTGGCTAGAATGGGCGGCCGCGGCCTTCCCGGGGAGCGCAGGAGCAAGCTTCGACATGCACATACAAGGTCTTGCGCTCGCTGCGGCCGCTGCCCTCCTCAGCGGTTGCGGCGGTTCCAGCAGCGACGACGGCATTCTCTACGCCTTCGTGCCGCCGACGCTGCATTCGCAGCGCACGTACAGCGAAACGACCGTTGACAACGAAAACAACACGATCGAGCTTTCGTACACGGACACGGTGACCGCGGTGAACGGCAACGGCACGTATACCGTTTTGCAGGAGGATCCGAATCATGAATCGGTGCTCGTGAACGGCACCGACTACCTTATCCAGACACAGACGATCCAGGTGAACAATTCCGGACAGGAGCTGAGCTACGCCTCCGTCGACGCCGCTGGCGCCCCCTTCAACTGCGCCTACACGCCGCACGGACCGGGCCCGGACTTCCCGGTGGCCGTCGGCATGACCTGGACGCTTAATTACACGATTGCCTGCGGTGGGCAGACGCCCGTGTCCTACGTGCAAACGGGGACCGTGGTCGATGCCGAGTCGGTGACGGTGCCGGCCGGTACCTTCAGCGCCATCAAGCTCCAGAGCACGCTCACCTGGACGGATGCGCAGGGCACCCGACGCACGCAGACGGTGATCAACTGGCGCGACGTCCTGACCTCCATTTCGGTGAAGCAGAGCATCAGCATCGCCTACTCAGGCACGCTGCCCACGACCGGCTATGCGGTAAGCCGGGCAATCATCCTGCAGAAGCGGTCGTAGCAGGATTTGCGCACCGCCGCTGGCAGCCTTTTAGCTAGAATGGCGCGGAGGTACAGCGCCCGTGAGCTTCAAAGAACTGCTCGAGAGCTGGCGCGAGAGCGCCGCCGCGCCGCGCACCGCCAAGGCCTACGCGGTGCGCCTGCCGGTCGATGACGCGGCGCGTCTGGGGGCGCTCGCCGACATGTTTCCCGGCCGTACCCCGGAGCAGCTGATCACGGAGCTGCTCGGTGCGGCGCTGAAGGAAGTCGCCACCGCCATGCCATACGTGCCGGGCAAGCGCGTGATTTCCACCGACGAGCAGGGCGACCCGCTGTATGAGGACGTAGGTCCCACGCCGCGCTTCATGGATCTCACGCGCCAGCACCGGCGCCAGCTGCAGGCCAAACCGAAGAAGAAAGCGCGCTAAGGCCCGCCATGCCCTCCTTCGACGCCGTCTCCGAACTCAACGCTCACGAGGTGGCCAACGCGATCGACCAGGCGAACCGCGAGCTGTCGCAGCGCTTCGACTTCAAGGACACCGGCGCGCGTTTCGAGCTCAAGGAGTTCACCGTCATGATGCACGCGCAGGTGGACTTTCAGCTCAAGCAGATGCTCGAGATACTGAAGCTGCGACTGTCCAAGCGCGGTATCGACCTGGTGTGCCTGGACGTCAAGGAAGCGCAGACCACGCTCTCCGCGGCGCACCAGGAAGTGCTGCTCAAGCATGGCGTGGACCAGGAGACGGGCAAGAAGATCACGCGCCTGCTCAAGGATTCGAAGCTGAAGGTGCAGGCGAGCCTGCAGGGCGAGAAAGTGCGCGTCACCGGCAAGCAGCGCGATGATTTGCAGTCCGCCATGGCGCTGTTGCGTGGGGCGAAACTCGAAGTGCCGCTGCAGTTCAATAATTTCCGGGACTGACGCTCGCGAGCGTTCGACACAGTGCCTCGGTGGCACCGATGGCGCTCGGTCCCAGGCGGCTGAGCCCCTGATCCTCGAACGCCACGACCCGGCCACTGCGCACCGCGCTCAGGCCCTTAAACTGCTTCCAGTCCGCGACCCAGGCGGCGCCCTCGCCGGTGGGCGCCGCGGCGATGATGATGTCCGGGTCGCGCGCGATGACCGATTCGATGTCCACGACCGGTGCGGCCTCGGGCAGACCCGCGAACACGTTGCGCGCGCCGCACAGCGCGAGCGCGTCGCTCATCAGGTGCTGACCGCCGATGGTGTAGATCGGCCGGTTCCAGACCTGCAGCAGCACGCTCGGGCGGCGGCCCGGGTGCCTGCCATAGGCCGCGGTGAGTGCTGCCAGGCGCCCCTCGAGCGCCAGCGCGGCGCGGTCGGCGACGGCGGAAGTGCCCGCGAGGACGCCCAGGCGCCGCACGGCGGCCGGGATATCCGCCAGGCGCAGCACCTGCTGCTCGTAGATCGGGATGTGCAGGGCGGCGATCTTCTCGCGCTGCGCCGGATTGCCGCCCGCCACCCACAGCACGACCACATCCGGGTGCAAGGCCACCAGACGCTCCAGGTCCACCGCGACCACATCGCCGATGCGAGGCACCCTGCGCGCCGCCGGCGGTTCGTCGGAGTACTCGACCGTGGCAATGACCTGGCCGCCGGCACCGGCGGCAAAGAGCATCTCGGTTGCGCCGGGCGCCAGGCTCACGATGCGCACGGGCGGCCCGGGAACGAGGACCGGATGAAGCAGATCGTCCGTGACCGTGCGCGCCTGCGTCGCGGTGCTAAAGGCGAGGGCGAGCCCCGCCGCAAGGAGGCGCACGGCCATGGATGCAATCACTCGCGGCAGGTTCAATGCTTCACACTCCTGCCGCCATGATGAATTACCTCGCCAAACAGCGCCAAGCGAAGATGTTGAACACGTAAGCGCCAGTCCCCGGCCCGTGTGGGGCGCAACACGCTCAACGCGCGCACGCCCAGCCGCTCGCTTTCGGCGGCAGGCTGAGTCCGGCCCGCCGGCGCACGCACCTATCATCCGCACACGGCGCGACAACCGCGCCACTTTGAAGGAGCTGTCGCATGAATAGGCCGGCTATCGCGGTGCTGCTCGGGCTCTTCTCGGCAGGGCTCGCCGCACAGCCCACCTTCCGCGCCGACCCCCGTCACAGCGGCGTCTATGAGGCCGCGGGCGTGCCGGTGCTGCACGGCGTGAAATGGAAGTTCCGCGCCGGTGGCGCCATCGTTTCCAGCCCGGCACTCAGCGAGGGCACGCTCTACTTTGGCAGCAACGATCACAACGTGTACGCCATCGATCAACGCTCGGGTACGCTGCGCTGGAAGTTCGCGACGCATGGACGCGTCACCTCCTCGCCGGCGGTGGCCGGCGGCACCGTCTACATCGGCAGCTTTGACGGCAATTTCTATGCGCTCGATGCGCAGAGCGGCAAGCTGCGCTGGAAGTTCGCCACCGAGGGCGAGCGGCGCTTCAGCGCACGGCACCTGCACGGCGCGGAACCCGCAGCCGAGATGATGCCCGATCCGTTCGATGTCTTTCTGTCATCGCCCGCGGTGAGCGGTCAAACGGTCTACTTTGGCAGCGGCGATGGCAATGTCTACGCGCTGCAGGCGGACTCGGGCGCGCTGCGCTGGAAGTTCCACACCGGCAATGTCGTGCACGCCTCTCCGGCACTCGCCGACGGCACTGTCTATGTCGGCAGCTGGGATAGTTTTTTCTACGCGCTGGATGCCGCGAGCGGCCAGGAGCGCTGGCGCTTCAAGACCGGTGAGGATGCGGACATCAGCAACCAGGTGGGCATCCAGTCCTCCGCCGTGATCGCGGACGGGACGGTGTACTTCGGCTGCCGTGATTCCCATCTGTACGCGCTGGATGCGAAAACGGGCGCCCAGCGCTGGGCCTTCGACAACAAGGGCTCCTGGGTGATCAGCTCCCCGAGCGTACGCGGCGGCGCGGTCTACTTCGCCACCTCCGACTCGGCGATGGTGCGTGCGCTCGATGCGCGCACCGGCGCGCTGCTCTTTGAACTGAGCTTCAACCACTGGCCGTTCTTCTCATCCCCGGCGCTCGCCGGCGACTACCTCTACATCGGCTCGCACGCGGGCAAGCTGATCGCCATCGATCTGAAGGCAAAGAAGGCCGCATGGAGCTTCGCGACCGACGGCGCCACCGGCCACGCCGCGGCACTCACCAACGCTGATGGCTCCCCCAACTACAAGGCAGCCTTCACCGATTCGTTCTACGACTCGCTGGTCATCGGCACCGACCGCATGATGAGTGTCGGCGCGGTGCTCTCCTCGCCCGTTGTGGATGCTGACACGCTCTACTTCGGCAGCTGGGACGGACAGCTGTACGCGCTCAGTTAGCTCGCCCGAAGGCGCCCGCTGCCGCTTTTTCCCTCAGGCCGCCCGGGTGGCCGGGGCACTCGCGCTCTCCCCGGCGGTGCTGGCGAGCACCCGCGCCACGGCGTGTACCGTGGCCGCGATGCGTACCGCGCTCTGCACCGCTTCGCGCGTGGCTCCGTGGGCGCGCAACTGCCGTTCGTGTGAGGCGACGCAGGTACCGCAGCCGTTGAGGGCCGAGACCGCCAGTGCCAGCAGCTCGAAGTCCGCCTTGGCAATGCCCGGATTGCCGATCACATTCATGCGCAACCGTGCCGGCAGCTTCGCGTATTCCTCATCCTGCACCAGGTGCAGGAAACGGTAGTACACGTTGTTCATCGCCATCACGGCCGCGGCGGCATGCGCGGCACTGACGTGTGCGGCGTCGAGGTGCTGCGTCGCCAGTGCCTGCATGCTGCGCGTGAACTCGGCATTATCCGAGGCCGCGGCCGCGGCGAGCGCCACCGCCCAGATCTGCCGTTCCGTGAGCGCGGGCGCCCCGGCGGGCGTGAGCACAGTGCCCAGATTCAGCGCCAGGTCGCGCGCATAACCGGGCAGCGCGTCGCGGATCGTTTCCAGGGTAGAGTTCATCTTCAGGCCGCCTTCAGGGTTTCATCGCCCGTCTGCCAGTTGCACGGGCACAGCTCATCGGTCTGCAACGCATCGAGCACCCGCAGCACTTCCTCGGGGTTGCGCCCGACGTTCAGGTCGGTAGGCCGGAACGCCTTCTGCGGGTCGCTGGAAACGACACCGCTGAGGGCGAACTGTGGGAAACGCTGACCGACGCCTGCCATGTATTTCACTCCATAGGGGGCTGCGCGGTGATCATGGGGGCGCGGCAGGCATTATTCCAATCGATGGATTTTATGATCTTGATAGATGACGTATATTGGCGGCATGGAGCTCAAACTCAAAGACCTGCGCTACCTCGTGGCGGTGGCCGACCAACGCCATTTCGGACGCGCGGCGGCGCAGTGCTACGTCAGCCAGCCCACCCTCTCGGCGCAGCTGAAGAAGCTCGAGGAGAGCCTCGGGCTGCAGCTCATCGAGCGCGCGCCGAACAACGTGACACTCACCGAGGCCGGCGTCGAGATCGTGGCGCGCGCGCGGCGC